>CANPPM010000188.1 GCA_947575935.1 uncultured Butyricicoccus sp.
CCCAGCCGATTACCACCGAATTTGCAAACATCGTTACGCGGGACACGATCGACAGACCCGCAATGGCCGCGTCACCATAGGGGCCTGCAACCCGGTTGAGGCTGATCGTCGCGACCGAGGCCAGCCCCTGCCGGCAAAGCGATGGGAAGCCGCCCCGCATGATCTCGAGCAGGTCGGAGCCGCGGGGGTGGAAGTACTGCCGGCTCAGCCGCAGATTGCTGCCGGAGGCGCACATTTTCAGCAGAATACAGAAGGAGACAAATTGGCTGGCCACGGTTGCCGCTGCAGCCCCGGCGACGCCCATATGGAGCCCGAAGATCAGGAGCGGATCGAGTGCAATATTGAGCGCTGCGCCCACGACGATACCAACCATTGCATAGGCCGCGCTGCCTTGGTAGCGGAGCTGGTTGTTCATGACGAAGGAAGCCATGATAAACGGCGCGCCTAGCAGGATGATGCGAAGATATGCGCAGGTATAGGGCAGGATCGTAGTGGTTGAACCCAGCGCCATGGAAAGCGGTTTCAGGCAGAGCAGCCCGGCTGCCGCGATCACAGCGCCGGTTATCAGCGCGAAAAAGAAGCCGTTCGCCGCCATACGGGACGCCTCTTCGACATCCTCAGCGCCCAGCTGCCGGGAGATATAGTTACCCGAGCCGTGTCCGAAGAAAAAGCCGCATGCCTGCAGGATGGTCATGAAAGAAAAGACCACGCCGACTGCTGCCGTAGCCTGCGTATTGATGCGCCCGACAAAGAAGGTATCCGCCATATTATAGAAAGCGGTTACCAGCATAGAGATGATCGTTGGGACGGCCAGCTCTGGGATTAGCCGCCGGACCGGCGTTTCCGTCATATGGAGAAATTTTTCATGCATAGAAGTTGACATTTTCGCACTCCTTTTCGCCGCGCTCCGCCCCTTGCCGGAGCGCGGCCCTTCTCTGTCTGCAGGCGGGGCGGACTATGGCGGCCGGCTTTTCTGCTATGCGGAGCGGCCCGCCATTAGGACGGCGGGCCGCTTGTTTTTTGCATTGTGGTTGGAATGGGGGGAGCCTGACTGCAGTGCGGCAGAATCCGGTCCCGTATGTGTTAAACGATGGTATCAAAGTAGCTTTTCAGCATTTGCGCTACCTCGGCGCGGCTGGCCCGGCCGCTGGGATCGAGCAGGCCATTGTCCTTGCCGGAGATGATGCCGCGTCCAAACGCCCAGCGCATGGCTTCATCCGCATAGGCGCGGGTTTCGTGGAAATCGCTCAGCGGGACTGCAATGCCCGAGGCCGGGCTGCCCGCATGCCGCCACAGCACAACGACCAGCTGCTCACGGGTAATGGGGTCGTTTGGACCATAGGCGCCGTTTTCATAACCGGCGGCAAGCCCGCTGGCAGCCGCGTATTTGACGGCGGCCTCATACCACGCCCCTTCGGCGACGTCGGAGAAGCCGCTGCCGCCGCCGCTGACTGCCGGACGGCCTTCGCGGTTATAAAGGATTTGGGCCAACATGGCGCGTGTGAGCGGTGTTGTTGGCTGGAAATGGGTGGCATCCGTTCCGGTCATCAGACCCTGATCGAGACAGTAATGGATTCCGTCGTGATACCATGCGCCCGGCTGGACATCGCCGTAGGCAGAGATGGGGCAGTACGCATCTCGCTGGCAGTTCAGATAACCGGTCGGGCCGGCATTTGTCTGGGCAGGCGGCTGCGCGCTCTGCGGTGCGGCTGTAAAGACGGCTTGGATGGAATGGGCCCGCTGCACATTTTCAAACGTGTAGCTGGTCATTGGCCCCATGCTTTCGCCGTCTACCAACACATCAGAGATGATATAGCCTGCCTGAGCTGTGATGGTGAAGGTTTGGCTGCGCCCTTTTTCGACACGGACCTGGCCGCTGGGAGAGATCGAGCCGCCCGTACCTGCAGAGGCGTTCATGATGACCTGCGCCTTGGAGCTGGAGGAACCGTTTGAGCCGGAGGAACCGCCCGGACGGCTCGGATGGTAGGCGTCGCCGGACGAGGGGCCTGAGGGCCGTGTTTCCCACAGCGCATAGATGGCGGTATCTGCGGTAAATGTCCGGGATGCGCCAGGCAATGCCGTGTCCTTGCTGCCGGCGCTGCCAATGGCCCAGCGGTCAAAGCGTTTGCCGCTGGGGGCGGTAAAGCCGCAGGAAGGCAGCTGGAACGATTCCCCTACGTTTACTGTGCGGGGCTCCATCGTGCCGGTACCGCCGTTTGCATGGAAAGTGATGGTATACTGTGCATTGGTCCAGATCGCATACAGCGTTTCGTCTGTATCGAATTCCCAAACTTCGCCCGGCAGCATTTTGTCGCCCGTTCCGTCTGCCAAGGCCGACCAGAAGGCGAAGGATTTTCCCTCCGGCGGGGTAATACCGCAGTCTGCGGGGGTCGGCAGCGTCAGCTCGCCCGACGTATCCGTCAGAAGTAGGGATCGTTCCCCGCCGCCCTCGTTCGGGTCAAAGGTAACCTGGTACTGCCCGGTGCGCTTCCAAAGGGCATAAAGGGTATGGTCTGTTTCATTTGTCACGATGGTTTCTGCCGTTACCACCGTACCGCCCGCAGGGGCTGTATACCAGCCAAGAAATGTGTACTGCGAATCGGATCGGACGGGTACAGGAAGCTTCCCATCTGCAAATGCATCCCCGTAGATTCCGCCGACGGTGGCGCTGCGGGTGATGGGCGACGGTTTGCCTTCATAGTTCTCGTCAAAGGTCACGGTCACTGGGGCGGCGGTTGTGCTCTTCCACTGTGCGACCAGCGTCAGGTCGCTGGAAGGCATACGATAGGTTTCGCCCTTTTGATACAGGCGCATGGGATCGGCAGAGGCGGGGATGCGCCAGCCGTAAAATGCATATCCCTCCCTCGTAAATGCGGTGTCTGGAATCGGAAATGCGTCGCTGGGCGGCGTAACACCCGCATCGAGCGGCGGATTTCCAGGGATTGCAAATGTCCGATCCTCCGGGATGGAGATTTGCACGGACGTCCCTTCCCCTTCGCCGGGATCCAGGGTCAGGGTGTAGCTGCTGGCATCCCGCCAGCGCGCATACATCACGGTGGTGTCATCCCGGATCGTATAAACGTTGTCGGTGGGGTAAGCCCAGTTCCCGTTGGACTCTTGGTATTTCCATCCCTCGAAAACCTTTCCCTCTGGCTTGGTCAGGAAATGGGGGGCTTTCATCAGCGTTTCAAAGCTTGGGAGGGTGACCCGCGTATTGGCGGGATATGTCTCCTGTGCGGTTTTGAAAGCGCCGTGGTTTTCGTTGTAGGTCAGGGCAAACCGCTCCAATTCCCATTGGGCGTAAAGTGTGTGCGGCTGCGCGTTCTGCACTTTTGTGACGGCGGTCACTTCCTGGCCGGTTCCGCCGTCCTTGGAAAGGCTCCAACCTTTGAAGATATAGAATTGACGCTTGGCGGGGACGGGGAGCTTGCCGCCCGTGCATGCCGCTGCGTATGTCTGGCTGACGGTTGCGGTCACGGTGCTCAGCGCCGGCCTGTTGTCGTAGTTTTCATCGAAGGTGACCGCTACCGTGACAGGGGTGGCCGGCTTAGGCTTCCAACGCGCATATACCGTGGTATCCCGTTCGACGCGATAGATATTGCCGCTGATGGGGACCTCGTTGCCATTGCTTTCACGGTATGCCCAGCCGTCAAACGTTTGGTCGGCGGGTTCTTGGAACTGGTGGCTGGCCGCCAACGCCTGGAAGGATTCCAGCGTATGCTCCCCATAGGTGTATTGGAATGTTGCGGTTTTAGGATTGCCGCCATGATTTTCATGATAAGTAAACGCAAATTCCTCAAGCGCCCACTGTGCATAAAGCGTGTGGTCGTTTGTCTCCGTAACAAGGGTGCTCTCCGTGATGGCGTCCGCATCGCCGCCGGTTGGGGAGAGGGTCCAGAACCGGAACGTATGGAACGGGCGAGCCGGCTGCGGAAGGGGGCCGCCGTAGGGCTGGCCGGTCTGCACCTGGAGGGTATCGGGAAGAAGGGCGCCGCTGCCGTCGTTTTTGGCGAAGCTGACAGTAATGGCTGCGCGGGCAGAAAAATCTGCGTTTTCTGTAATGTCGGAGGCGTCGGCGGACCAGTGCGCGTAGAGCGTGTGATCCTCGGTATACCGCACGATATCCTTTGCCGTGATCCGGATGCCCATACCCTCAGCGGCCTCGGTAAACCATCCGTTGAACAGATAGCCTTCCCGTGTGGGGAAGGGCAACGGGCCGTAAGCATCCCCAGGGATTGCCTGAATCGTGGTGGCCGCCGGTGCGCCCGGATAATTTTCATCCAGGGTGACGGTGCAGCCGCTGGTATCCGGCTCCCACTGTGCGGTCAGGGTTACATCGCCGTCCGGCATCGTGAAAGCCGTGCCGGGAGCAAGCAGCTGCCCGTTGTAATTCCATCCTGTAAACCGGTAGCCCGACCGGACCGATGGATTGTCCATCAGGGAGAAGACCTCGCCCGTGTTCCGGTATTCGGTAACCGAATCCGCGGCGCCGTCCAGAAGATAGGTGACAAGGTGTTCTCCAGCGGTTTGCTGATGCGCTTTCCAGGTCGTATATAGATTGCTGTTTGCGGTGAAGGTATGGGTCGCGCCTGCAGGAAGCTTCTGCCCGCTGCCGTCCCGGTTTGGGGCCCATCCGTCAAATTCCTGCCCCTCCGGGGTGTCGAAGCCGCAGGCCGCTGGGGTTGGCAGGACTTTCTTCCCCTCAGGATCCGTACAGTCGATCAGGATCGCTTCGTGCTGGGTTTCCGTGTTGAAATCGTGGAAGGATATCAGGTATTGTTTGCCTGTTGGGGCTTTTTCCGCCCAGACCGCATACAGCGTATGATGATATTCCTCTACGACGATTGTGGTGTGATCCACCATTTTGCCGCCGGTTGGTTTGGTCGCCCAACCGATGAAATCAAACCCTTCCCGTACGGGCGTTGGCAATGTGCCGTATACCGCGCCGCGTGTGACCAATTTTTGGGTGGGGCTGACCGTGCCGCCGGTCGGGTCAAAGGTTACGTAGAGTTGGGCAGCCGACCAGTGGGCATAGAGATGGTGCGGCGCTGCGTTTTCGGGTACGATCGTTTCTGCAGTAACCAGCGTCCCGCCGCTTTGTGCCGTATACCAGCCGTCAAAAGTATATCCGGCCTGCTTGGGGTCGGCAGGAAAACGGCCGGATGCGCCGTAGGGTGCGCCGGGGGTCACGGAAATCGGCGATGGGGTCATTCCGGTCCCGCCATTGAGGTGGAAGGTCACGCTGATAACGGATGAATTTGCGGCGGCGCCGCCTGTCGTCCCCTGGGTTTCCTCCAGGGGATCGAATCCCTCTGGCTGCGTACCGGTACCGGCAGGCGGTTGCACTGCCGGCGCATTGTTTTTCAGTACCAATGTTTCATTTTCCAGCGCGATATAGTAGCTGGGCTGATCGCTGACGACCCGCTTTGTGTCCGCGTTGGAGACCGAGCCGTTGACAGCCTCGACCGAGCCGCCTGCCGCCGGGGGTACTTCTGCGGTCAAACCGACCTTTGCCAGATCGTTCAGGCCGCCCGAGGTAAGCCTGCGGCCGGCCGGCAGATAGGTATTGGCACTGCCGCTGTTCCCTGCGATTTTTGCTGCGCCGGAGATTTGGAACAGGCCGCCCTGATAGACGCCGCCCCCGCGGTTATCGGAGACCTTGCCGCCGCTCATATGGACCGTCCCGGCGTTGTAGATGCCGCCGCCCG
>CANPPM010000189.1 GCA_947575935.1 uncultured Butyricicoccus sp.
ACCGGTTCTTGGGATCTGCAAGGGGATGCAGCTTCTGAATGTTTATTTTGGCGGCACGCTTGAACAGCATATCCCGGGGCATGGGGACAATGCGCGCCACCAGGTCGAGGCTGTCAGGGGAAGCCGGATGGCCGCCTTGTGCGGCAGGCGATTCGAGACAAACAGCTGGCACCATCAGGCGGTGGGGATGCCGGCTCCCTTGCTTGCGGTTACGGCGCGTGCGGCAGACGGTACCGTTGAGGCGGTTTCGCACAGGGAGCTTCCGGTGTTTGCCGTACAGTGGCATCCCGAGCGCATGATTCCCGGCAGCTGTACCGACGTGCCAGCCGACCATCTTTGCCTGTTTACTGATTTTATAAAGGAATGTAAAAAACATGATGAGCCAAATCAAGATCGTTAATCTGGAAGAGGGGAGGCCGGCGGTCACAGACGCGTTGGCGCGCCTGCAGATGGAACTCCGTTTGACGCGCGGCAGCAGAATCAAGGTGCTGAAGCTGATCCACGGCTTTGGCTCCTCGGGACGCGGCGGTAAGCTGCGCCCGGCGGTCCGGCGTCATCTCGATACCCAGCGCGGGCGCGGCTATTTAAAATTTTATATTCCCGGTGAGCGGTTGTCCATCTTTGATGAGGATACCCGCCGGGCACTGGATTTATGCCCAGCGCTTCGCAGCGACCCCGATTTGGAGCGGCATAATAATGGCGTTACGGTCGTAGTGCTCTGAACGGCAGGGGGCGCAGCCTTTTGCCGCGTGCGGCAAAAGGGAGCAGTTTACCCAAAAGGAAAGGAAACAATATGATTTATGTGGTAAAAAAAGATCACACACGGGAAGAATTCAATGTGCAGAAGGTCGTTGCGGCGGTTAACAAATCGGCCAACCGCGTGCTGTATACCTTTACAGAGGATGAGATCGGGCGGATTTGTGCGTATGTGGAGCATTATGTCCAGGGGATGGGGGGTCAGGAGGTACAGATCTGGCAGATGCACAATATCGTGGAGGCCGCGTTGGAGTCGGTTCGCCCCGAGGTCGCGAAGAGCTACCGCGATTACCGCAATTATAAGCAGGACTTTGTTGGTATGCTGGACAGCGTTTACCAGAAAAGTCAGTCGATTATGTATATTGGCGACAAGGAGAATTCGAATACCGATTCCGCGCTGGTCTCGACGAAACGCAGCCTGATTTTTAACCAATTGAATAAAGAGCTGTATCAGAAGTTTTTTATGAACACGGAAGAACTGCAGGCCTGCCGGGACGGGTATCTCTATGTGCACGATATGTCTGCGCGGCGCGATACCATGAACTGCTGTCTGTTCGACGTGGAAAACGTGCTCCGAGGCGGATTTGAGATGGGGAATTTGTGGTACAACGAGCCCAAAACGCTGAATGTGGCCTTTGATGTGATTGGTGATATCGTACTGTCGGCGGCTAGCCAGCAATATGGCGGCTTCACGGCGCCCAACGTGGATCTTCTGTTGGAGCCCTATGCCCAGCGCAGCTACGATATGCTGATTGCCAAATACCGGCGGCTCGGCCTGCCGGAGGAGGTCTGTGAGCGGGAAACGATGGCCGATCTCCTGAACGATTTTGAGCAGGGGTTTCAGGGCTGGGAATATAAGTTCAATACGGTCGCCTCAAGCCGGGGGGATTATCCGTTTATTACCATGACGATAGGGGTTGGGACAGGGCGCTTTGCCCGGTTGGCTTCCCGCACGATGCTGGAGGTCCGCCGCCGGGGGCAGGGGAAGAAGGGCCAGAAAAAGCCTACGCTTTTTCCCAAAATTGTGTTTTTGTATGATGAAGCGCTGCATGGGCCGGGCGGGCCGCTGGAGGATGTGTTCGAGGCGGGGATCCTGTGTTCGTCCAAGGCAATGTACCCGGATTGGCTCAGCCTGACCGGCGAGGGTTATGTGCCCTCCATGTATCAGAAATATGGACAGATCGTCAGTCCGATGGGCTGCCGCGCCTTTTTATCGCCATGGTATGCGCGCGGCGGTATGCAGCCTGCAGATGAGGATGACCGGCCGGTGTTTGTCGGGCGGTTTAATATCGGTGCGGTCTCTCTGCACCTGCCGATGATCTATGCCCGCGCGCTGCAGGAAAGCCGTCCATTCCATGAAGTGCTCGACTATTATCTGGAGCTGACCCGCAGGCTGCATCTGCGTACCTATGCATATCTTGGGGAGCTGCGGGCCTCGACCAACCCGCTGGCTTATTGTGAGGGCGGTTTTTATGGCGGGCGCCTCCGGCTGACCGACAAGATCAAGCCGTTGCTGAAAAGCGCGACGGCATCCTTTGGCATTACGGCGCTGAATGAGCTGCAGCGGCTGCATAATGGAAAATCGTTGGTGGAAGACGGGGCCTTTGCGTTGGAAACGATGGAATATATTAACCGGAAAATACAGCAGTTTAAACAGGAGGACGGGCGGCTTTACGCGGTTTATGGCACGCCTGCGGAAAGCCTGTGCGGCCTGCAGGTCCAGCAGTTCCGGAAAAAGTATGGTGTTGTCGAGGGGGTCAGCGACCGTACCTATGTTTCCAACAGCTTCCATTGCCATGTGACGGAAGAGATTACGCCGATTGAAAAGCAAGACTTGGAAAAGCGGTTTTGGGACTTGTTTAATGGCGGCAAGATTCAGTATGTCAAATATCCGATCGACTATAACCTGGAAGCCATTCGCACACTGGTGCGCCGTGCGATGCGCATGGGCTTTTATGAGGGGATCAACCTATCGTTAGCCTACTGTGACGACTGCGGGCATGAGGAACTTTCAATGGATGTTTGTCCAAAGTGCGGCAGCCGCAACCTGACCAAGATTGAACGGATGAACGGCTATTTGTCCTATTCGCGTGTGAAAGGCGATACCCGCCTGAATGACGCCAAGATGGATGAGATCGCCGATCGGAAAAGTATGTGACAGGGAGAGGCAATGCGGTATCATAACATAACGAAAGATGATATGCTCAATGGGGACGGGCTTCGCGTTGTGCTGTGGGTTGCCGGCTGCGGACATGCCTGCCCCGGCTGTCAGAACCCAGTTACTTGGGATGCTGAGGGCGGGCTCCCTTTTGACGGGGCGGCGCGGGCGGAGCTGTTTCACGAGCTGGAGAAAGAGTATGTTTCCGGGGTGACTTTCTCAGGCGGCGATCCGCTGTTCCCGCCCAATCGTGAAGAGACGGCTGCGCTTGCAAAGGAGATCCGGCAGCGGTTTCCGAATAAGACGATTTGGCTGTATACCGGATATAAGTGGGAGGAGGTGCGCGGGCTGCCCGCTGTCCTGCTGTCCGATGTGGTGGTGGACGGGCGTTTTGTGGAGGCGATTGCCGATCCGCTGCTGCAGTGGCGCGGCAGTGAGAATCAGCGCGTGATCGATGTGGCAAAAACACAGGCGCTTGGGCAGATTGTGCTGCACCCGGAGCCACGGTATGATTTGTGAGGAGGCAGGAGCTATGAGGGAAGCGGTGGCAAGGTTCGAGCGGGTCAGCCGCCGGCAGTTTTTGTGCGACTGGCCGGAGGGGCTGGGCGGCGGGCAGAGGGCGGAAACGGCTTATGAGTCGCTGCGGCTGCCGCGCCGGGCGACGGCGGGTTCTGCGGGTTATGATTTTTTTGCCCCGGCATCCTTTACGCTGCCGCCCGGCCGTTCGGTGCGGATTCCGACTGGGATCCGGGTGCGGATTCAAAGCGGCTGGTTTTTGGCGGTTTTCCCGAGGTCCGGACTGGGGTTCAAGTACCGGCTGCAGCTGGACAATACGGTTGGCATCATAGACAGCGATTATTACGGCGCGCAAAATGAGGGTCATATTCTCATTCAGGTGACCAATGCTTCCAATGAAAAAAACCCGCTTTCTGTGAAAGCGGGCGAGGGCTTCGCGCAGGGGATCCTGCTGCCGTTTGGATTGGCGGAGGGGGATGATGCGGAGGGCCTGCGGCACGGCGGTTTCGGCAGCACAACGGGATAAGGGGGGCCTGCGGCGCGTTTGAAACGGCAGGGGGGCTTACGTTTTTTTTGCGGGCCTTTCACTGCCGGAGAAAGTGGGGCAGCAGACCGCAAGGCGGCAGACGGCGCATTTGGGCGTGCGGGCGGTGCAGACCTCCCGGCCGTGAAGAACCAGCCGGTGGCAGAAGTCGGAGGATTCGGCCGGATCCAGCAGCTTTCGCAGCGCGGTCTCCACTTTGAGGGGATCCTTCTCATCTTTTACAAAGCCCAGTCGGTTGGATAGACGGATGCAGTGCGTGTCGGTGACGACGGCCGGCTGGCCGTAAATGTCCCCAAGGATCAGGTTGGCCGTTTTGCGGCCAATGCCGGGCAGTTTCAGCAGATCCGCCATATTGTCGGGGACCCGGCCGCCGAAATCCTGGAGCAGCATAGCGGCGGCGGCCTTCAGGTCGCGGGCCTTGGTATGGTACAGGCCGCAGGTCCTGATGACCGCTTCGATTTCCGCAAGGGGGGCGGCGGCATAGTCCTCTAGTGTTGGAAATCGGGCAAAAAGTTCCTTTGTGACGAGATTTACCCGTACATCCGTGCATTGTGCGGAGAGACGGGTTGCAAACAGCAGTTCATAATCCTTTGTGTAGTGCAGGGCGCAAAGCGCATCTGGATAGGTCTCTTTCAGCAGCGCGGTCACCGCTGCGGCACGTTCCTTCTTGGTCATTCTGTCGAGGGCCTCCCTTTGATCGGTTTGTAATAAATATAGCATAAATTGCGGGAAAAACCAAGCTTTCTTGTGAAAATACCGAAAAGTGACGGGGCTCTGCCCAAATTGACGCAAACCCCTTGAAAAAAATAGCCGGGTGCGGTACAATGAATCTATATGTTTAAGAACAGTTCCTGTTGGAGAAACAGCGGCGCGCCGCAGCGCATGTGGAAGAACAGGCCTGAATGCAGGAGGTTATACTTTAATATGGTACGCAGTGCAATGGATTTTGTCAAGCTCTATGACGGGGAAGCCGGCAGCCTGCTGCAGGCGGAGTTTGACAGGCAGTTCCGCAATATCGAGCTGATTGCATCCGAGAATATTGTCAGTCCTGCCGTCATGATGGCGATGGGCAGCTGTCTGACCAATAAATATGCCGAGGGATATCCCGGCAAGCGCTATTACGGCGGCTGTGAGTGTGTTGACGAAATGGAACGGCTGGCCATTGCCCGTGTCTGCGAGCTGTTCGGCGCGAAGTACGCCAACGTCCAGCCCCATTCGGGTGCGCAGGCGAACATGGCGGTTTATCAGGCGCTCTGCCAGCCCGGCGATACGGTGCTTGGCATGAGCTTGGACAATGGCGGCCATCTGACCCACGGCAGCCCGGTCAACCAGTCCGGCCTGCTGTACAAGATCATTCCCTACGGTGTAAATGATGAGGGGTATATCGATTATGAGGCCCTGCGCGCGCTTGCGAAGGAAAAGCAGCCCCGGATGATCATTGCCGGCGCGTCCGCCTATCCGCGTGCAATTGATTTTGCCCGGTTCGCTGAGATTGCGCATGAGGTCGGCGCATATCTGTTTGTCGATATGGCGCACATTGCCGGTCTGGTTGCGGCGGGCCTGCATATGAATCCGCTGCCGTATGCCGACGTTGTCACCACTACGACGCATAAGACGCTGCGCGGTCCGCGCGGCGGCGTGATCCTGACGAACAATGAGGAGCTGGCGCCGAAGTTTAATAAGGCTATTTTCCCCGGCACGCAGGGCGGCCCGCTGATGCATGT
>CANPPM010000190.1 GCA_947575935.1 uncultured Butyricicoccus sp.
CTCGAAAATTTTGCGTTGCTGCGGCTTTACAGGAAACGAGAAATTCAATATAATATAAATAAAGTAAGTTTGAGCTCTGTATATTATATATGTGTAAGTTGGCCTGCCGACGGCATCCTGGCGGGATTTTGTGTAGAAGTAGTTTTGGATAATTGTTCGCTTTTGTGCCAAGTGCACTAGAAATGCAGGTTTTTGGTACCGGAGGTAAAGGTATGCCCTCGTATATAACCCACTATTCTTTTGCGGACCAAGTTCGGCGGCAGGCTCCCCCTGCCGCTGTCCGTGCCTGTGAGACGGTTCCCGCCGCCTATTTTTGGGGGAGCCAGGGCCCGGATCCATTTTTCTTTGCTCTAGGGAATGGGCACATCATGCAGCTTGGGGGAAGAATGCACCGTACAGCTGTTTTGGATGTGTTTCAGGCGATGGCAGAAGCAGTCGGTGATTCGGCTGCTGCTTTCGCATATCTATTGGGATACTGCACGCATTATGCGTTGGATCGTGCCGTGCATCCTTATATAGAGGATCAGGCCCACCGGTTATCGGTGCGCTACCGGCTGTCCGAAAGCGCGGCGCATAAGTTTTGTGAGGCGGATTTGGATGCCGCGGTGTTGCTGGCTGATGGCAGGCCAGCACCTGCTGCGGTACCGGCGTTCCGTTTGCTGGATCTCTCGTGCTGTGATGCGGCGGCTCGTATGCTTGCTGTTGGCGGAAACGCTGCTGGTGGGACGGTTACTGCTGGGCAGGCGGAACGCGCAATGCGTACCATGCGGAAGGTGTATGGTATGCTGCATTATAGCAGGAGGGCGGAAAAGATCCTGCGGGTGGGGGAGTCTTTATTTGGTCAGTTGGGGATGCTTTCTGCGATGATTCGTCCAAACCGGCTGCTGCCGGAAGATTCGCTCAATCGCGCACATCGTGTTTGGCTGGATTGGGAAGGGCGTTCGTGCAGGGAGGATTTTTATACGCTTGTGGAACGGGACGCGCTGCCTGATGCTTTGGTATTACAGCGTGCCGTCTGCGCTGCCTGCCGTTTGGGACGTCCGCTTCCCGGACAGCTGTTTCGTCTGGACTATGGCGGAAAGAAGCTGCCGGATGACCATAGCTGATGATGCTGGATTGGACCGGTTTCAAGGGCCCGTCGGGTAGCCGGTCCCGCGTGCTGTGGACGGAAAAGCGGCGAGCAGATAGGAAGGGATAACAAAATTTAAAAGGATGGAAAACAGTTATTGACAAGCTGCGGGAAATCGCGTATAATAAATGCAGTCGTCATGTAAAGCAATCAACCTTTACAGTAGAACCCGCCGTCGGAGGAGCGTGGAAACGTGAAAAACAAACCGTTTGAAATGTGTCTGCTTTTCGATTTTTACGGCGAGGTGCTGACAGATAAGCAGCGCGAGCTGTTTGATCTCTATTATAATGAAGATCTTTCCTTGGCTGAAATTTCGGAGCATATTGGGATTACACGCCAGGGCGTGCGTGACAGTATTATTCGTGCAGAGCATACCCTGCGGGATCTGGAGGACAAACTGGGTCTGGTGGCGCGCTATGGCAAGATTGATGTGCATGCACAGGCGATTGCTAAGGATTTACAGATCGCAATCGATATCAATCGTACAAAATACCGCAATGTCGACCTGCAGGCGACGCTGGGCCGGATGGAAGAGCATGTTAGGGCAATCACCGGCTGAGGCCGCAGATACGGCGGATCCCTGTCAGACAATGATTTAGTCCGGCTGGACGGAAGGAGGCGCTCTGCAATGGCTTTTGAGGGCTTGACCGAGAAGATTTCATCCGCATTTAAAAAGCTGCGCAGTCAGGGCCGCCTGACCGAGGCCGATGTCAAGGCGGCCATGCGTGAAATTCGTATGGCGCTGCTGGAGGCGGACGTTAACTTTAAAGTTACAAAAGATTTTATTAAAACAGTCACGGAAAAGGCGGCCGGCGCAGATATTTTGGAAAGCCTTTCCCCTGCGCAGCAGGTTATTAAGATTGTCAATGAAGAACTGACTGCGCTGCTCGGCGGCAAAAGCGCGCGTATTACCATTGCGCCCAATCCGCCGACAGTCGTGATGATGGTCGGCCTGCAGGGCGCGGGCAAAACGACCCAGTGTGCAAAGCTGGCAGGATTGTTCCGTCATCAGCAGCAGCGGCGGCCTCTTTTGGTTGCGTGCGACGTTTACCGCCCTGCTGCGATTGATCAGCTGCGGGTGGTTGGCAGTCAGCTGGACATCCCTACCTTTGACTTGGGGCAGGACGATCCTGTCCGCATTGCGAAGGAGGGGATTGCGTATGCCCGCAAAAACGGTTATGATCTTGTGTTCCTGGATACGGCAGGGCGGCTCCATATCGATGAGGCGCTGATGCAGGAACTGAAAAATATCAAAGCCGAGGTCAAACCGCATGAGATTATGCTGGTTGTTGACGCGATGACTGGTCAGGATGCGGTCAATGTTGCGCAGGCCTTTGATGAAGCGCTTGGCATAGATGGCGTGCTGATGAGCAAAATGGACGGCGACGCCCGCGGCGGCGCGGCGCTTTCGGTAAAGGCGGTTACTGGGAAGCCGATCAAATACATCGGCACAGGGGAAAAACTGGATAATATTGAACCGTTTCACCCGGACCGTATGGCGTCCCGTATCCTGGGGATGGGGGATGTGCTGACGCTGATTGAAAAGGCGCAGCAAAATTTCGATCAGAAACAAGCGGTCGATTTTGAAAAGAAAATGCGCGTCGGGAAATTGACGCTGACGGATTTTTATGAACAGCTTCAGCAGTTCAAAAATATGGGGTCGATGGAAGAAATGTTGGGGATGCTGCCCGGCATGGATCCAAAGGCGCTTGCAGGCGCCAAGGTGGATGAAAAACAGATGGCGCATACAGAGGCTATCATTCTTTCTATGACGCTAAAGGAGCGTGATAATCCGTCGATTATCAATTATAGCCGGAAGAAACGCATTGCTGCAGGCTGTGGGCTGAAGGTTGAAGAGGTTAACCGCTTGCTGAAGCAGTTTGAGATGATGCAGAAGATGACCAAACAGTTGGCGGGCCTGCAGCGCAGAGGCAAAAAGAAAAAGCGCGGCGGATTGGGCGCTTTGGGCGGCATGAAGTTACCGTTTTAGTTGCTTGTAAAGGAATTTTACAATAAAAGAGGTAAAACTGTAAGGAGGTGAATCAATCATGGTAAAAATCAGACTTCGCAGAATGGGCGCGAAGAAGGCTCCGTTCTACCGTATCGTTGTTGCGGATTCCCGTTATCCGCGTGACGGCCGTTTCATCGAAGAGATCGGTACCTACAACCCCATGACCGCTGATGCTGAGGTAAAGATCAACAGCGAGCGTGCACAGCAGTGGATCAAGAACGGCGCGCAGCCGACCGATACCGTTCGCGATATCCTGAAAAAGGCCGGCGTGCTGTAAGGATAGAGAGGTTGCCAAGGATGAAAGAGCTTTTAACCTATATCGTACAGAATTTGGTTAATGACCCGGATTCGATCACGATTACGGAAACTGCGCAGGACGACTCGGTCGTTTATGAGCTGCGGGTAGCCCCAGAGGATATGGGCCGGGTGATTGGCCGCCACGGCCGTATTGCAAAAGAGATCCGGACGCTGATGAAGGCAACGGGGAACCGCGAAAACAAGAAGGTTTCGGTCGAGATTTTGGACTAAGCCTTAAGGAGACCTGTCAGTAAGACAGGTCTTTTTGCTGCTAGGATCTTCTGCCGTATATTCTTCTGAAATGCTTTGCGCACCGGCCGCATCCAAGCCGGCTTATGGAAACAGGTTCTGAATTCCAAAGAGTGTTTGAGAATTTTTTGTGTATGTTTGATACCAGGATTGGAGGATCCCATGAAAAAACGTTATCTGGAAGCCGGAAAGATCGTAAATACCCACGGCGTTTCTGGTGAGGTCAAGGTGCAGTCCTGGTGCGATGCACCTGAAGTGCTGGCCGGGTTTGATATGCTCTATAATGGACAGAAACAGGCTGTTCATGTGAAACGGGCATATGTGCATAAAGGCTGCGTGATCATGCGGCTGGAAGGTGTCGAGACCTGTGAAGCAGCAGAAGCGCTGCGCGGTGAAGTGCTTTATTTAGATCGCGAGGACATTGATCTGCCGGAAGACCTTGTTTTTGTACAAGATATGCTGGGTCTGCCTGTATATGACCGCAGGTGCGGGCAAACCATCGGCAGTTTAAAAGAGGTGATTGCCAATCCGGCACATGATATGTATGTGATCGCTCGGGAGGGTAGGCCGGACGCGCTGATACCAGCCTGTGCACCGTTTTTGGTCGAGGTCGATCTGGAGGGTGGACGTATCGTAGTTGAGACTATTGAGGGTTTGGTGGAATGAGGATCGATATTATGACGCTGTTTCCGGCGCTGATTGACAGTGTGCTGGGGGCGTCTGTAATTGGGCGTGCGCAGGCGCATGGTCTGATAGAGCTGCATACCCATAATATCCGGGATTGGGCGATGGATAAGCATCATAAAGCGGATGATGCCCCCTATGGGGGAGGACGCGGGATGGTCATGCTGGCTGAGCCGCTGTATTTATGCCATCAGGCGGTTTGCGGCGGCGCACATCTTCATACCGTGATGATGAGTGCGCAGGGCGCGCCGTTTTGTCAGCAAAAGGCGCGTGAGCTGCTTTCCCGAGGACGTTTTGTAATTGTCTGCGGGCACTATGAGGGGATTGATCAGCGTTTTATTGACGAGTGTGTAGACGAAGAGATCTCAATTGGAGATTTTGTTCTGACCGGTGGTGAGATTCCAGCGATGGCGGTTGCAGATGCAGTTTTTCGGATGGTGCCTGGCGTGTTGCCTGACGAGACTGCCTTTCAGGAGGAGAGCCACTGGAATGGCTTGTTGGAATATCCGCAGTATACGCGTCCGGAGGTCTGGCGTGGCCGGACAGTTCCTGACGTTTTGCTCTCGGGTCATCATGCTAATATTATTCGTTGGAGGCGAAAGATGAGTCTGAAACGTACCAAGGCTGACCGTCCGGACTTATTTTCACGGTTTGAGCCGCAAGATAAGGCTGACCAAAAAATCTTGGACGAGCTGGAATCGGAAGGGGACCCCGGCAGCGTCCTGTGAATCTGGGCGCCGTTTTTGCAATGGGTGAAAAGTCCTTGCAATTTATAGGTTTTTCCTGTACAATAGCAGTGGATTTGAACCCGTATTCGTGACTGCGGGCGCAGCATTCCTGTGGGAGGGCGGCGAGATTTGCTGCATGCTAATCGCAGAGTTTTTTGTCCGGCGGCATGGGGCTGCACCGGCTTGTATTCAGTGGGTTTTTCATTCAAAGTGACGATGGAGGGAATAGGGGGTTGCCGTGAGCAGAACTAGAGCAAGGGAAATTGCGCTGCATTTGATTTATGAGATGAATTTTCAGAAGTTTGAGACCGATCAGGAGATTCTGGCGTGTCTGGAGGAAAGCAGCCTGCAGGCTGTTGCCGGGGAGGCCAAGCTGTATGAGGGCCCGTTAACTGAGCGGCAGCGCGATTATATTGTAGAGGTAGTCAGGGGGGTCGCGGTAAAGCAAGAGGAGCTGGATGCCAGGATTGCCAGCAGTTCCAAGGGCTGGAGCCTGAAGCGCATTACCCGAATTTCGCGCGCGATCCTTCGTCTTGCGCTGTATGAAATGGCATATGTGGAGGACGTCCCGGTCGGGGCGG
>CANPPM010000191.1 GCA_947575935.1 uncultured Butyricicoccus sp.
TTTTGTCTTTCCCCCTGGCTTACAGCGCCTTGATTTTATGGAAAATCAGCTGGTCGAGCGGAATACCCGTCTCGTAACTAACAATGGCCATGACCATGGCGGCGGTCTTTTCATCACAGCCGATCAGTGCGACCTCGCCGGTATAAACGCCGCCGGCAGACGGTGCGGCAGACGCGGCAGGCGCTGCGGCCGGTACAGCCGCAGCGGGCGCGGCGGCTTTGCCCTCAATTGAGGAAATCACCTTGGAAATCACCGGGATCATCAGGCACAGTACTGCAAGCATGATAAACACCGTCACAAGGCCGGAAAGCGCAACCAGCAGCGCCTCTGCCTTGCCGAGCTCTGTAATGCCCATTTACTTGACCTCCTTGATGGTATATTCCGCAATCAGCGCCTTTTTCAGGTCACGCACCTCGAAATAATGTGCCGCTTGCTGCGGAAATGCAATATAGCTCAGTACGTCCAGATCGCTTTCCGCGCGGTCCCCCAGCTCGGCCTTTGCTTTTTCAAACTCGGGTTCCAGCGTTTCGGCGTAGCGGGTGGAAACCATCGGCTGATCCCCCAATACCTTTTGAATCAGCTCGGGATTGATTTCGCCCGGGGCCTTGCCGTATTCGCCGTGGATATAGGCCTTGATCTCTTTGCCGATATTCTGATAGCGTTTCCCCAGCAGTACGTTGACCGTTGCCTGTACGCCAACCATCTGGCTCATAGGGGTCACGAGCGGTGGGTACCCTAGGTCAGCGCGGACGCGCGGCGTTTCGGCCAGTACCTCGTCCAGCTTATCAATGGCGTGCTGTGCTTTGAGCTGTGCAACGAGGTTGGAAAGCATGCCGCCCGGAATCTGGTAGACCAGCGCGTCTGACTTAGTCTGCAAAACATAGGGATCAAACGTGCCGTTCTCGGCAAACTTCTTTTGAATCGGGACAAAATAGTCGTTGACCAATTTGAGCTCGTCGTTGTTGACGCCGCAGTCAAAGCCCATCTGCGACAGTGCGTACACCATTGCCTCGGTTGCGGGCTGGCTGGTACCGCCCGACATGCACGACGTCGCGCAGTCGATGCCGTCCGCGCCGGCCTCGGCGGCTTTCAGATAAGTCATATACCCCAGGCCGGTCGTCGCATGCGTATGCACATAGATGGGCAGGCGAACCGCTTGTTTTAAGCCAGAAACCAGATCAAAACATTCCTGCGGGCTCATGATACCCGCCATATCTTTAATGCAGAGCGACTGGCAGCCCATCGCCTCGATCTCTTTGCCCAGCTGGACATACATGTCCAGATTATGGATCGGGCTGAGCGTGTAGCAGATTGTCCCCTGCGCATGCCCGCCTGCCGTCAGACAGGCGTCCACTGCGGTCTTGATATTGCGCAGATCGTTAAGCGCATCGAAAATGCGGATGATATCCATGCCGTTTTCGATGGAAGCTGTCACGAACCGGCGTACGGTATCATCCGAATAATGGTGATAGCCCAAGATATTCTGCCCGCGCAGCAGCATTTGCAGTTTGGTATGCTTCAGGTGGGCGCGAATGGTGCGCAGACGTTCCCACGGATCTTCCTCTAAATAACGTAGGCAGGAATCAAAGGTTGCGCCGCCCCAGCATTCCAGCGAATGATAGCCGCACTTGTCCATCTCGTCCAGCACGCCCAGAAAATCCTCGATCGGCATACGGGTGGCGATCAGCGACTGCTGCGCGTCCCGCAGGACGGTCTCGGTGATGTGCATTTGCTTCACGATGTCATCTCCTTATTTTTTAGCTTTTACCCCCTCAGCAGACGGTCCCAGGGGGGAAGATTCGTCTTTGCTTCACATCTTTCGAAAAGCGCTGCCCGGCAATTCCTCTGCCGTCCCTGCCTGGGGAGGCGCGAAAGGCCTTTTGACAAATGGCGTTTGCTTTGGCGGCGCTGCGGTTACAGCCGCCGCCGGGCGTCGCCCTGCGGGAAGATCTTTTCTCCAGCCGCAGCTTTTCGGATCGGAAACAAGTTCTGAGGACTCTCATGAGTTACAGCGGCTGCGCCATGATGCATGCATCGTTTGGCCAGCGCTTCCTTTGTAATCATATCAGATTTTAATAGGAAAGGAAAGTCTTTTTTTCTTGTCCCCATCAGAAATTTTGCGGCGGCATAGCTCAGCTGCCATAGCGCAGCAGGCCCAGGTTTTCCAGGATCGAGGAGACCAGTACGGCGACAAGGCAGATGGGAGCGACCCAACGGATCATCCACTCAAACATCTGTTTCCGGCGGAAGGGGCCGGAAAGCTCGACCTCGTCGGAAATCGTTTTGGTTCCGGCTACCCAGCCAATCAGGATGCAGGTGAGGAAGGCAACGACCGGCATAATCACGGAGTTGGACAGGAAATCAAAGAAGTCTAGGAAAGCCATCCCGAGCGGCTGGATCGAGCCGATGATGCCTCCGCCGTACCCATAGCAGGACAGCGAGCCCAGCGCAAACACGAATACGGTCACCACGATGGTGGAACGCCGCCGCCCCCAGTGCGCCTTGTCATCGACGATGGAAACCACCGTTTCCAACAGTGAAATCGCAGAGGTCAGGGCCGCAAACAGTACCAGCAGGAAAAATAGCGTACCGATCAGTCCGCCAAGTTCCATATCGGCGAATACGCGCGGCAGCGTAACGAACATCAGCCCGGGGCCTTTGCCAAGCGCCGATTCGTCGCCGCCCGAAAAGGCAAATACCGCAGGAATGATCATTAGGCCTGCAATAAATGCGATCGCGGTGTCGAACAGTTCGATTTGCCCGATAGAGCGTTCAAGGTCGTCCTCTTTTTTCATATAAGAACCATAAGTGATCATAATCCCCATTGCAATCGACATGGAATAGAACAGCTGGCCCATCGCCGCCAGCACGGTCATGGCGGAAAAACGGGAAAAATCGGGCAGCAGATAATATTTGACGCCTGCGAGCGCCCCGGGGCGGGTCAGCGAAAACGCCGCTACGATGATGGACAGTACGACCAATACCGGCATCATAAAAGTACTGACCTTTTCAATACCCTTGTCAACGCCGCCCAAGACGCACAGCGCAGTTACCAGCAGGAAAACCAGGAACCAGGGCATAGGGTTATCCAGAAATTGCCCGCCGGCAGTGATGAAGCCGTCAAAATAACCATCTGCATCAGCAGCGACCTGACGGCCGTGCCCGACGGCAAATTCAAAGAAATATTTGGTTACCCAACCGCCAATTACGCAGTAGTACGGGACGATAATTGTGGGCACAATCGACGCCAGCCAGCCAAGCGGCGAAAAGCGCTTGTGCAGCGCGCCATAGGCTCCGATACAGGATAGCCGGGTCCTGCGGCCAAGCGCAACTTCGGCCAGCATCAGCGCAAATCCGAAAGTGACAGCCAGTATGATATATACCAGCAGGAAAATACCGCCCCCACACTTTGCGGCCAGGTACGGAAATCGCCAAATGTTGCCCAGCCCGACGGCCGAGCCTGCTGCGGCCAGAACAAACCCGATCCGGCCGGTAAAGCTGCTTCGTTCTCTTTTCATACTGAAACCCCTTCATTGCGGCATAAGTTAAACAGCCGCTTTTTTGTAGTAGTAACCATAGTATGCCATATTTTTACCCAAAAGACAATCTTTATTTTGGCTTCTGTGGTAAAAGGCGGCGGAAATCAGGGCAAAAAAAGGCGCCGCCCTAGTCCTCCTTGCGGGAGCAATAGGACGGCGCGCTTTATTACCGGATGTTGCCCGCGTCTGCGGGATCAGTCCTCCTGCTGCGCATTGGCGGCGTCTGCCCGGCGGCTCTGGCGCAGCCAACGGTAAAAGGTACTAATGGATACATGCAGGCGCTTAGAGGCCTCCTCTGCAGAAATCTCTTTTTTTTCGTACAGAACACGAATCTTTTCAAAACGTCTGTCCGAGCGCTTGCTGGGGCGGCCCAGCGTAACGCCCTGTTCCTGCGCGCGGGTCATACCTTCGCGCTGGCGGCGGCGCAGTTCGGCGCTCTCGCGCTCGCGGACAGTCCGGATGGCGTCTGACGTCAGAGTACAGAGAAGCTCGTGCAGAGTGAGCCCCTGCCGCACCTCACGTTCCAACTCGTCACGGGTGAGGCCCAGCCGTTCTGTATGTTCCTCCAGAAGGCGTTCGATGTCCACCCTGTTATATTCGTTTTTTACCGACAGCATCATCATACCTCAACTTTCCCTTTGCGTGTCCGGCGGCCGCCGGACAATTGCCGTTGCATCTAAACCATAATTTTTATTTTGCCGTCTGTACAGACAGTCTGCACAGAAGCATGATTGCCCACCCGGCAAACCGATTGCCGGGCGGCCTCTAACCCCTTTTTACGACAGGAGTATCGCCTTGCACGGGCTGCACCCAGTACAGTCCCCAGGCGTTGTTTGGAAAATGGAAATATGACCAAAGGCGAGGGCGTTTGACGCCGGACCAAGCCAATTTGACGCAGGAATACGGGAGGTATTACAGGGGAAATTGGCAAAGTGTAGAAGTCAAAAAGACGCCGTTTGGGCGGATTGACCATTTTCAAACAAATGCTGGGTCCATATCCCCCAGGATGGACTACAGCTCCTTTGCAAGAATTTCTTCACGGCGTGCGAACAGATCGCCGTGAAGCAGCGCGTCGACCGCTTCCTGTTCCCCAATCCGGTCAATCATGGCGGCAAACCGCTCGCCCTTGCGGCCGCGGTCCCGGAAGAGGAGAATGGCTTTTTCGATCAGATCAAGCGCTTCCTCCTCGGTGTAGAGCCCGGGCAGAGCCGTGCCGTGCCGGGTAATTCGCCCCCACCGGCCCCCGATATAACACTTGTAGCGTACGTCAGAGGGGGTAACTGCCTGAAACGGACACTTCCCGATGCAGTAGCCGCAGTTGTTGCATACGTCCGTGTCACGGTCCATCTTGCCGCCCTTCAACGTGCAGCAGGACATGCGGCAGTTTTTTTCGATTTGGCAGACCTTGCAACCGCGGCATAGTGCAGGATCAAACAGCGGCGGATGCTGGCCGACAATGCCAAAATCGTTCAGATCGGGTTTAATACAGTTGTTCGGACAGCCGCCGACTGCGATCTTAAACTTATGTGGCAGCCGGACGCTGCCCATACCGGTATAAAAGCGGTCGTGCACTTTTTTGGCGAGCGCCTGCGTGTCGTAGAAACCAAACACACAGGTCGTCCCTTTACAGGCAGTGACCGGGCGCACGCGCGCGCCCGTCCCGCCGGTTGTTAGACCGGCAGCCGCAAGCTCAGCCTTGACGGACTCGATGTCCTCATAGGGCACACCGACAATTTCTACGGTCAGACGGGTAGTAAAGGCGCAGCTGGTGTTATAACGTGCCGCAATATCGGCCACAACGCGCATCTGCTCGCCGGTCAGCGTACCGTTTTCTGTGATGACACGACAGTTAAAGCGTTCGGTGCCGCGGTTGAGCAAAAAGCCCTCTAGCTTGACACGCTGAATCTCCTGTTTGGTCAGTGCCATTTTGTTCAAAGACCTCCTTTTTAACTTTCATCTTTTTTATAACAATCATCAGAATTGCTGATCGTTTACCGTGTGAACTGCGGGCCAGGCTCCCGGGGCAGATCTCTGCGGGTGTCCTCGAGACCGTTTTG
>CANPPM010000192.1 GCA_947575935.1 uncultured Butyricicoccus sp.
CATATGGTTGAAGACATTCGGCAGCGTGATAAAGATCAGATTGGGGCCGGAATCCGCCGAAATCCCAAATGCAAAGCAGGCCGGAATAATCACCAACCCCGAGCAAAAGGCAACGAAGGTATCCAGCACACCAACGTTAATCGCCTCCCCAAGCAGCCGGCGTTCACGTCCAATATAGCTGCCAAAAATCGACATCGCACCGATGCCCATGGAAAGCGTAAAGAATGCCTGATTCAGCGCCTCATAGAGGACATTAAATAGCCCATTCTCACGGATTGCATCAATATCCGGCACCAGATAATAACGCAGTCCCTCACCCGCGCCAGGCAGTGTGACCGAACGGACCGCCAGCATACCGATCAGCAGAATCAGCATGCCCATCATCACCTTGGTGATCTTTTCCACACCTTTCTGCAGGCCAAGCGAGCATACAAAAAAGCCCAGCAGCACGACAACAGCCAGCGCCATCGTCATCCCGTAGGGGTCGCCAAGCATCGCACCGAATTCAGCCGCAACCGCCTCGGTCGAAAGCCCCGCAAAATCCCCCATCGCGCTTTTCACCAGATAGGAAAACATCCACCCCGAGACCGGCGCATAAAACATCATCAGCAAATAACAGCCCAAAATCCCGATCCATCGGAGGGCATGCCAGTGCGACCCGGGCGGCTCAAGCCGCTGAAAGGACAGCGCAATAGACGTATGGCTGGCACGTCCAATCGAAAACTCCATCGTCAGCACCGGCATCCCCAGCAGCAGCAGAAACGCCAAATAAATCAAGATAAAGGCGGCGCCGCCATTTTTGCCGACGATATATGGGAAACGCCAAACATTGCCCAGACCGATCGCGCAGCCGGCCGAAATCAAAATAAAACCGATCCGGCTGCCAAAGGATTCTCTTTCTCTCATAATACACCCCTAAACATTGTGAATAAGATTTGATACCGCATACACAGCCCCTAGCATCCCCTTCTACGGGGCTTGCCTGTCGGACGCTGCCTCCGCCATACCCGGTCCGGCGCCGAAGCTTCTTTCTGCCTGCTGCAAGGAAGGCCGCCGTCTGGCAGCCCTCATATCATCTGGCACTTTCAACGCACTGAACAGGCTTATTCTACCACAAACCGCAAAGCTTCGCAATAGAAGCATGCAAAATAAACCGGATTTCCGCAGCGCATGCATACGCTCCCCGGCAGGCCGGGCGATTAGGTCACGCCGGAGTATTCCTCCAGCGTAATCCCCTTTTCCATAATCTCAGCGGCGGCCTCCGCGCCGACATAGCGAAAATGCCAAGGCTCATAAATAATACCAGTTTCATCCGACTTATCGGGCGGATAGCGCAGAATGAAGCCGTATTCTGCGCAGTGGCTGCGCAGCCACTGATTTTCCGGCGTCAGCTCCTGTCCCTCGTCTAGGAGCTGATACGCATAGGAAACGATATCCAGCGCTAAGCCGGTATGATGCTCGCTGCCGCCTGGCGCTGCGACGACCTCCTGCCCGGGATGCTGTGCATCCCGGGCGGCAAACAGCTCCTCCTGATGTTCGACCGAGCGGAATGCCGAACAAATAATCGGGTTTAGGCCAGACTCACGGCAATCGAGAATCATGCGCTCAGCCTCTGCGGCAATCCGTTCATCAACCTGCCACCGAGAACAGATAGTCGCCAGTTTTGGGGTATACCCCTCCGCAAGCGGGTATGCTTCACTGACCAGCATCAGGTTCCACTCGACCTCAGGACGGTCAAGCGCACGGTTGATATATCCTTCTGTACCGGACATCCCGCCCGCTCGCTGTGAAAACAGGCCGCCGACCGCGCCCCAAAGCGCCCGAAGCAGAACGAACAGCACCAACAAAAGCCCCAGGCCAATTCCGGCTGCAATCAAACGCCGAATCAGGACAACTCTTTTTTTGCGCATAGCAACTCTTTCTTCTTTCTGTCAGAACTGTTTTTATTATACCATTACAGACGGCAAAAAGCAAAGAAAATCCCGCATATTTCGTTTCGTGCCATCAGAGACAACTTTTTTTAGGCCGCAGGGCAGCCGGTTCCTGCAGGCCGCCCCGGCGCGGCCCCTCCCAGCGGCAAGCAAGAAAACAGCGCGGCCTGATGGCCGCGCTGCAAGGAGGGGCTATTTACTTGGCTGCCAGGCGGCGTGCCTTGGCTTCCATCCGCTCACGGGTGACATCCAGGAGAACGGCGCCGATAATTACCAAGCCGAGTACCATATTCTGTACCGCAGAGGTAATCGAAAGCAGCGTAAAGCCATTGCGCAAGGTGGTGATAATCAGCGCGCCCAACATGGTGCCGATCATCGTGCCCTTGCCGCCGTTAAAAGATGCGCCGCCGATGATGCAGCAGGCAATTGCATCGGTATCGTAAGGCTGGATTGCATTTACGCCGTTGCAGATGCCGGAACGGCCAATCGAAACGACGCCGGCCAGCGCTGCCATAAATCCGGACAGCGTATAGCAGAAAGTCAGGACGTTTGCGGAGTTAATACCGGATAGACGGGTCGCCTCCATGTTGCCGCCTGCGCAGTAGATCGAACGGCCCAGCGTGGTGCGGGTCAGCAGGACGTGCATAATAATGTAGATCACGATTACCACGATAAAGCTGATCGGGAAACCGCCGATATCCTTAGCGCCCAGCGCCATAACGCCGTCATGACCTGAGAAAGAAACCATCTGCGAGCCGGTTACCACCAGGGAAGCGCCCCACAGCACGTTTTTCATGCCCAGCGTGGAAACGAAGGGGTGCGGCAGGTGCAGGCGGGTAAGTAAGGTGCCGTTGATAAAGCCAATCAGCGTGCCTGCGGCCAGCGCGACAAGAATCAGAACGACCGAATTAGAGGTTATCTCTTTTTGAATCATCATACCGGCCAAGCAAGCGCAGAAGGTTGCGTTCGCACCAACCGACAGGTCGATGCCGGCCGTGATCAGGCAGAACAGCATACCGCTTGCAAGCATCGCCGTGAACGGCGTTTGCTTCAGGATGGACATGAAATTTGAAAACTTCAGAAAGTTCGGCGAGGCGAACGCCAGGATCACACACAAAATGAGCAGCGCACCAAACGTACCGGCATAGCTCATCAAATTGCTGGATTTCTTACTCTTAGTCATCTAATTTTCCTCCCCAAGCTGCCTTCATAAGGCTTTCCTGATTGAAATGTTTGCTGTCACGGTCCACATCCGCCATAACCTCGCCGCCGCGCATTACAATCACGCGGTCGCTCATGCCGAGAATCTCAGGCATTTCAGAGGAAACCATGATGACGCATTTACCGGCCTTGACCAAGCTGTTCATGACGTTGTAAACCTCAACCTTTGCACCAACGTCAATGCCGCGCGTGGGCTCGTCAAAGATGAAAATATCCGATTCGGTGTTGACCCATTTGCCGATAACAACCTTCTGCTGATTGCCGCCAGAAAGCTGGCCGACAATCTCGTCGATCGACGGGGTCTTGATCCGTAGGGAACTGATATTCTTCTGTCCCTCTTCCTCAATCTTCTTTGTGTTGAGGAATGGGCCGTTGGCAAACCCCTTCAGGTTGGCAAGAATCAGGTTGTTGCGGATGCTCTCCGCCAGTACAAGGCCCTGCCCCTTGCGGTCCTCAGTCAGGAAAGCAATGCCTGCGTTGATCGCCTGGCGGGGGCTCCGAATTTGCATCGCTTGCCCCTTGATCTCAATGGAGCCGCCGTCAATCGGATCCGCGCCGAAAATCGCGCGCATGGTCTCGGTACGGCCTGCGCCGACCAGACCGGCAAAGCCAAGGATCTGTCCGCCGTAGGCTTCGAAGGAAACGTTGTTCAGCACGCCTGCTTCCATCAGCCCGCTGACCTTCAGCATGGGCTGCGCCGACTTGACGCCAAACTCTTTGGGGAACTGATTATCCAGCGAACGGCCCACCATCGCTGTAATCAGCGAATCGTTATCCCAGCCGGAAATATCACGGGTGTCAATGTACTGGCCGTCGCGGATAACCGTTACGCGGTCGCACAGCTCAAACAGCTCCTCAAGCTTATGGGAAACAAAGACGATACCGATGCCCCGGCTTTTGAGGTCGCGGCAGGTCCTCATCAGCTGCTCTACCTCTTTTTCGCCCAGGGAGGAGGTCGGTTCGTCCATAATAATCATTTTTGCGTCAATCAAAACTGCCTTGGCAATTTCAATCATTTGCTGCACGCCCATGCCGAAAGTGCCCGCCGCCTTGGTCGGATCCACATCCTGCCCCAGGGAAGCCATGACCTCCTTGGCTTTCGCATGCATTGCATTGTAATCAAGCAGGCCGCCGGGCCCCTTGATCCACTTGTTGATAAAAATATTGTCGGTAATGCTGAGCAGCTTTTCAATGTTCAGCTCCTGATAGACACAGGCAATACCGGCCGCCGCCGAGTCGTTCGGGTTCCGAAAAACTTTCTTTTCACCGTTTACGTAGATCTCGCCTTCGTCGGGCTGATGTACGCCGGTCAGCACCTTAATCAGCGTGGATTTCCCCGCGCCGTTCTCTCCAATCAGGCCGAGAATCTCGCCGGGCTTTACCGCAAGGTGCATCTGGTTGAGCGCAAGCACGCCTGGGAAGCGTTTGACCGCGTTTTTCAGTTCAACTACATATTCACTCATTCAATCATTCACCTTTTTCGTCCGAGATTTGGGTCGAGGGGCGGAGAAAGCGCACAGCGCCGGGACCGTTAAAAAACCTGCCCCAATCTATTCGCCTGCCCCGTTCCTCCCGTATAATGTCTGGTTCTCGGTAACGGCCTGCCGCCTGCAAGACGGTTTGCCGTAAAAAGGGGCCCCTGCACCAATATCGCAGAGTACAGGGGCCCACCCATTCACTTTTGTTTCAAAATCACAGTTTCTGCTCCGCAGATGGCTTTCCGGATTTGCCGCCTTAGCCCAGGTAGCTCTTCAGGGTGTCCAAGCGCTCCTGTGCATTCTCAGCCGTAATGATCGAGCAGCCGGAATTCGTGAATTTCTCCAGCGTCTTGCCCTCCAGCGCCTGCACAACCGCTTCAACGGCCTTATAGCCCATGTCATACGCTTCCTGTGCAACAGACATGGTCTCCTCGCCCGCGAGAATTGCATTGCATGCGGACTGGATGCCGTCAAAACCGACAAAGATCGTGTTGTCGTACGCCGCAGTGCCCTTGGCTGCACGTGCCGCCGCCATTGCCATATCATCGTTATTGCAGCAGATAATGGCAACCCCTTCCGGATGGTTCTGGATAATCGCTTCCATGCAGTTGACCGCCTGATCGGCGACCGCATTCGCATACTGAATTTCCTTCTCCAGGAATTCGCCGCCGGCAGCGTTTACGCCAGCCTTATACCCTTCCAGACGGGCGGTTGCAGTGCCGTCGCCCTGTACGCCCGAGATGGCGATCGCCTTGATCTCGGTCCAGCCGGCCTCCTGCGCAGCCTTAACCGCCGCTTCGCCGCCCATTTTGGCCGCATCCTCATTCGAAGTGCCGACAAAGGACAGCACCTTATCCGAAGGAATGTTGGTGTCAACCGCAATGATCGGCGCGCTGGTGTTTGCGATCTGGTTTGCTACCATGTCAGCCTGCAGCGGCGCTATGACAAAGCCGTCGTAAGCG
>CANPPM010000193.1 GCA_947575935.1 uncultured Butyricicoccus sp.
TGCCTCTTACGCCGAGCTTTGCGCCCTGGTCGGTTATCAGAACCAGGCGGGGGCGCCCCCTTCTCCCTCCTCTTCAGGCATTCTCCGCCCTGTCCCGCTCGGGATGCAGCCTGGGGATTTTCTTGAGAAAACAAACTATCTGCGTGCCAGCGAGCAATACCTTGCCGCCGGGAACCTCAGCCTCTCGATTTACAGGCAGGGAATCGAACTACTACACTTCTATCAAAGCATTTTGTCCGCAGCAAAAAAACAATTTTGAACTGGAAAGGAAGCACAATATGCAGATTCAAGCTTACCACCCGATCAAAAAGCCGCTTCACACGACAGCCGCAGCCCAACGAAACGCCGCCAGCTTTTCCGATCTGCTGGCAGACGCTACGAAAAAAACGGCGGATGCCTCTTATGGAACTGCCCGCCTGTCGAACAGCGCCCGCGCATGGGCAGAGTATTCGAAGTGGCGTATGAGCCGCGATCCAATCAACATCCCCAACACCGATGGGTGGAACGACGAAAACCTCCAATACCTGAGAGACCGTTACCCCGGGGCGCTTTCAGCCTTTGAACGGGTAGAAGCACTGCAGACGATGGCAAATATGGGATGTATCACACCCGAACAGTACCAGAAGGCCGTCGGAACATATGATTCCATAGTGGTGGAAGACGCCGGCGCCGCAACCTGCCGCTCTGGACCGCTGGAGGAAGACCGCCTGGATCCCTATACGCTGCTATCCGCGCTATCCAGTGTAGACTGGGAAACGATGATCGCAGCTACCCTGGTTGGCAAAGCCCATTCTCTGGACGACCTCTTCGCGCTGCTTGACCGTCTGGAACCGGAAAACCAATAACAGAAACGCCCGCCGGCTCCCTCCTCTTACACCGCCTCATGGAAAAACGGTGGATTGCGGGCGAGGGAGCCATCAAACCGTGCGAACCGCAGCGCGTGCCAATCCTCCCGAATCATAGAACACGCAGGCTCCATCTCCCTATAAAAATCGGTTCAACCGCGCCCAGCGTCTGTTTTCAAACTCCTATATTGAATCAAACGCGTCAATATGGTAAAATACAAAGCAGGAAACGGCATAAAAAACAGCGAAGCAGGCGCAATTCAAACCGCCGCACCGCCCACTCCCGCATGCGGAATCCTGCATGCGCACAGATTCTGCCGGGTATGGCTGCCGATATACCATAAAGGAAGATGGATCATGAGCCAAAACGAAATTACGTTCCGTATCCTGCACCATAAGGATCTACCGGTCTCCATGGGCCTGGGCGCATCCGTCTTTTTCGGGCTGCACAATGAATGTACGGTTCTCACAGCAGCCGGACCGCACCCATTGTTGGCATCAGAAATATACGTCGTACCGCCGCTGACGCTCTACCAGGTCTCCTGCCCAGAGGGCGCGGGGCTGCTGCAAATAGTATTGCCGCCGGAAATCCTGGCGCTCGCCGGGTGGCCCGAGCATCTGCAGGTGGACTGCTGGCTGCGGCGCAGCGGCTTACAAAACACGGTAGAACTTGAGGTACGGCAGCGCTGCGCCGCCGTATTCCGCGCTTTCTTTCAGCAGAGCGGCAGCGCAGCGCCGGATGACAGCGAGGCCGTTGCACTGGCGGCGCTGCTGCGCAGGCGCTTCTCTTCCGCAAGCGTTTCTCCGGCGGAAACGGGCGCCGAAACTCTACGCCTGTTAGAACGGGCGATGCGGTATATCCGTATCCGGTGGAAGGAACCGCTTTCGCTCTCTGCGCTTGCATCCGGGCTGTTCGTTTCAGAGAGCTACCTTTCCCGGGTCTTCCGCAAACATCTTGGCATGACCTTTACCGAATACCTGGTTTCCATACGGCTGGAAAATGCAGTGCAGGATCTTCGCGCAGGACACTCGGTTACAGAGACCGCTTACCGCTGTGGTTTTCCCAGCAGCAACGCCTTCATTGACTATTTCAAACGGGCGCACGGGATCACCCCCGGCCGTTACTGCAGCCTGCATGAGAGCGGCGTCGATGCCGGCCGCCAGGAGGATACCGCAGGCTGGGTGCAAGAGCTGCTGCAATATGACACTTGCTTTTCAGAAAACCGTACAAACGCGCATGCAGCCATCCGGCGGTGCGCGCAGGCCGATGTCTCCCATCATACCGGGGCGGTACACCGAAGTTGGGAACAGCTGGTCAACATCGGCTACGCCCGTGACGGTCTGCTCGGCGCCGTACAGGAACAGCTCCGCCGCGCCCAAAAAGAGCTGGGGTTCCGCTATCTCCGCTTTCACGGTATTTTTGATGATGATATGCATATCTACCAGCAAGGCCCGGACGGTTCCCCGTGGTATAATTTCACCTATGCCGACCTGCTGTTTGACTTTATCCTCTCAGCCGGGCTGACCCCTTATGTAGAGCTCGGCTACGTGCCCTCCAAACTGGCGAAAACGCCCTATCGTCTGTTTGACCGCCACTCCATGGCAAGCGTCTGCGCGGATTATGAGCGATGGGAGGCGCTGGTGCAGGCAACGGCGGCACACTGGATCGAGCGTTACGGTCTGGACGCCGTCTGCAACTGGCGTTTCGCCGTCTTTTCCTATAACTATGTAATGCCGGAGGAGATCCCGGTCAGCTATGGGGACTATCTGGAAATGTATCTTGTCACACGCCGCGCGCTGAAAGCGCTTGACCCACGCCTTCAGCTGGGCGGGCCGGGGGCCTTTTCCAGTCTGCTGCTGACCGATTCCGATCCGGTGCGGCGGCTGTTCGACGACCTGCAGACGCACGATGCGCTGCCTGATTTCCTGACCGCGCAGTGCTATCCGCATGAAAATATTTTTCATGACGCAGAGTTCCTGCATTTCACTGCAAGCCAGCAGTCGGCTCCTTCGGTCCTCAGCAAGGACGAGGACTACACCGCCCATTTTCTCGCGGCATTTCGCGCCTTTGCAGGCCGCTATCAACTTGACACGCGTGAAATCGTGGTCGAAGAATGGACCTCAACCCTTTGGCAGCGCGACCTGTCCAGCGACACCTGCTATAAATCGGCATGGCTGATGAAAAATGCGCTGGAAAACGACGGCCACGGCGTCGTACTGGGCTACTGGCTGCTGACCGACCTGATCGAGGAATGGTTTGCACCCACGGGGACCTTCCATGGCGGCTATGGCCTGTTCACCGCAGACGGCGTCCCGAAAGCGGGATGGCAGGCGCTGCGTCTGCTGGCGCGGGCCGGTGAGGAACGGATTGCGTCGGGCGAGGGCTGGTTCGTTTCCCGTACCGGCAGCACGGTACAGATCTATTTGTTCCATTACTGCCACTACGACGCGCTCTACCGGTACCGTTATCAGAAACTGCGCAACCCGCATGATGCGTACAAGGTATTCCGTACCGGCGGGACGCTGGAGCTGTCGCTCGAGCTCAGCGGGCTGTCTCCCGGAATCTACCGGCAGGAATGCCGAACCATCTGCCGCGCCGCCGGCTCATCCTACGACAAGTGGCTGGAAATCGGCGCGCCCTCCGCAATGCGTCCAAACGACCTGCAATATCTGGCGGAAGCTTCCCAGCCAGGCTATACCCTGCGGGATATTTTTACGAATGGGACGCTGACGTTGCAAGCGCGGCTGGAACCCCATGAGGTGCAGCTGATTGTACTGCAAAAGCGTGACTGCTGATCCCCTGCCGGACAGTCCGTACGACCGGCAAGCCCTTTCCCTGCCCATAGGCGGGAAGAGGGCTTTTTTTGATCGAAAAGGCCCTCCGCAGCCGCCTCCAAAACCGTGAATCCCTGTTTTTTGACCTCCGTTTATTGGAAAAATGAACCTTCCTAAACGCATCCCGCAAAAATATGGAAATCCAGCCCGAATGGCAGGAGCAGAAATCCATCTTCTCTATATTTTTGGCATCCTTCTTCTGGTAAACTTATTTTATAGGGTAGGTAAAAAGCCGGCTGCCATACCCGCAGAATCACACACCGAAAGGGGAATATTTTTTATGGCAACCGAAAAGATCAGGCGGAACGCGGCGGATCCCGCCAACATCAAAACCAGTATATGGGAAAAGATCTCCTATGGCATGGGGGATGTGGCCTGCAACGTGGTTTTTGCACTGACAAGCGGCCTTGTCACCTACTTCTATACCAATGTAATGAGCGTTTCAGCAGGGCTCGTCGGCATGATTATGCTCTTCTCCCGCCTGTTCGACGGCCTTTCCGACGTGGCGATTGGGCTGATCATGGACAGGGTACACTCCAAACATGGTAGGGGCCGCGCCTGGGTGCTCTGGATGGCAATCCCCTACGCCGTTACGGCGGTGCTGCTGTTCTGCCTGCCCGCAGGCGCTACCGGCACGGTACAGGCAGCCTATATCTTCGTCACCTATAACCTGTGTACGACCGTCGTTTACACGGCGCTGAACCTGCCTTACGGCGCGATGGCGCCCCTCATGACCAGCAACGAGCAGGATCTTGCCAAAATCAACCTTTTCCGTATGTCCATGTCCCCCATCGGCAATATGATCGTTTCCGCCGCGACCCTGCCTGTCATCAATCGCATGGGCGGCGACCAGGCGGCATGGATCAAGGTAACGCTCATTTATTCCATCGTTGCCGTCGGCATGCTGCTTTGGTGTTTCTTCGGTACCAAAGAGCGCGTCAATACCCAGGCTGCGCAGGATGCGGAAACCCTGCCCATCGGCGTGCGCATGGGCGCGCTGGCTAAAAATAAATATTTTCTGATGATCCTGTGTACAGCCCTTTTTCTCTCGGTATACCAGACGGTCAACGGTACCTGCGGCACCTATTATGCACAGTATATCCTTGGCAATAATGAATATTACAGCGTCCTGAACCTTGCCGAAAGCATCCCGGGGACCATAGCGATAATGCTCCTTGCGCCGTTTATCGCGCGGTTCGGCAAGCGGAACCTGGTGCTGTGCGGCGCATTGCTGACCACCGCAGCACAGCTGACCCTTCTTTTCGTCCCCGCAAACCCGACGTTTGCCTGTGTGATCGCAGCGCTACGCGGCATTGGCAAAGCCCCCCTATTCGGCTGCATATTCACGATGATGGCGGATGTCGTCAACTTCGGCCACTGGAAAACCGGCATACGGGTACAGGCGCTCGTATTCAGCGCAGCAACTGTCGGGCAAAAGTTCGGCGGCGGCATTACCGGCGCAGCCGTCGGCAAGCTGATGGACGCCTCTGGCTTCACCGGCCTTGCCTCCGAAATCCCTTCAGCGGTCTCAATGGTCGAAAACCTGTATATCTGGGGCCCTGTACTGTCCTGGATACTCATCGCGCTGCTCATGTTTGCATACAAGCTCGACAAAGAATACAGCGGCATCCTTTCCGACATGGAACGCAGGGGGATGCTCAAACAGGCAGATTAAGGAGGATATCATGTATCAGAACGTCCATCGTGAGATCGACCCCAAAGCGCCTCTCCAGCCCCTTTATCAGGGTACCTTTGAAGAATCGGTAATGGTAGGCGGGAAGGCGCGCCGCTACCTCCTTTATATCCCCGAAGGCGCGCGCCCCTCGACCGCCGGGATCTTCGTGCTGCCGGAAAACGGTAAAACCGCCGCCAGGTTTCTGCCCGGCGGCCGGACCGTATTCA
>CANPPM010000194.1 GCA_947575935.1 uncultured Butyricicoccus sp.
GGCGAAAAAATTCCTCGCCATTGTGCATATTTCCATTTTTCAAACGGCGCCTAGACGGCTCTATCTCCTCTCCCTTCATCGCTTCCAGCAGCCTCAATCTCTGCATTCTTCTTCTGATTTTTATAAAAATTGCATGAAATCTTTTTTCATCGATCCCATAGTTGCAAAAAACGCATAAAAATGCTATGATAGAGGAAGAAACTTCGACGGAGGTTGATGCTATGGCCAAGCATCCGAATCAAAAGCTAAAACTGCTGTATCTGCAGCAGCTTCTGCTTACCCAAACAGACGAAAATCACTGGCTGACAATGGATGAAATCCTTCATCACCTGAAACAGGCTGGTATTCATGCCGAGCGAAAAAGTATATACGGGGATATCCAGGCGCTCCGTGATTTTGGATTAGATATCCTGCAGCGAAGAGGGCGAAACGGCGGCTATTATCTGGCGTCACGCGACTTTGAGGTTGCCGAGCTCAAGCTCTTGGTGGATGCGATTCAGTCGTCGCGCTTTATCACGCACCGAAAATCCAGCGAATTGATCCGAAAAATTGAATCTCTGGCCAGCCAACCGCAAGCCTCCCTCCTGCAACGCCAAGTATATGTTTTCGGCCGTGCAAAAACGGTCAATGAAAGTATTTACCATAATATTGACAGCCTCCACGAAGCAATCACCAGCGGAAAACAAATTAAATTCCGTTACTTTGAATGGCGGGCCGATTTTACCACCCACCGGCACATGATCAAGCAATACCGTCGCGGCGGAAAACTTTATCAAATCAGTCCCTGGTCGCTGATGTGGGATCATGAAAATTATTATTTAATCGGTTTTGACGCAGAGGCCGGGATGATTAAACACTATCGGGTAGATAAAATGGAACAGCTGGAACTCACTGGCCTCCAACGGGAAGGACGCGCGCTCTTTGAACGCTTTGACCTAGCTGCGTATGCCCGGAAAACGTTTAACATGTTCCATGGCAACGAGCGGTGGATCCGCCTACGGTGTGAAAACCGATTTGCCGGCGTCCTCCATGATCGTTTTGGAGAAGCGCTCTCACTTTCCCCCTGTGATGAAACGCATTTTTATGCTGGCATAAACGTCGCAGTCAGTCCACAGTTCTTTGCCTGGGTTTTCGGCTTGGGTGGTGCAGTGCAGATCGTTGACCCGCAGGAGGCCGTAGCGGAATTTCAGGAATTGCTGAAACGTTTTCAATAAAAATCCAAAATATTTTTTAAAACGCTTTACAAGTCCCTTTTATCGGACACTTCTTCCTGTATGATAGATTTATCAACAGAAGGGAGCGTGCAAAAATGAATTACTCAATTCGTTATGTCAGAGATCATGTAGAGGTTTACGATGCGGCAGGGAGCTTTTGTTTCTCTGCAGACAATGAACAGGAGGCACGCGCCGAGCTTGCTGAAATGGCGGCGTAATTTTTATTCTAGGGAGGAATTGATGGACAGCTTAACAATGTGTATGCTCTGCCCGCGTGCCTGCGGTGTGAACCGCAACGCAGGGATCCGCGGCCTCTGCGGTGCGGACAACACTGTCTGGGTGGCACGCGCCGCCCTCCATCAGTGGGAAGAACCGCCAATCTCTGGAACATGCGGCTCAGGCGCGATATTTTTTACCCATTGCACGCTTGGCTGTGTCTTTTGCCAAAACCGGCAAATCAGCCGACGTGAGGATATCGGCGCCCCGGTCACAATTTCCCGATTATCTGAAATCTTTTTTGAACTGGCGGCACAAGGCGCGCACAATCTGAACCTAGTGACCGGCACACATTATACCCCTCAAATTGAAGCTGCTCTTCGTCAGGCAAAGGCAAAGGGACTTACCTTACCCGTGGTTTGGAACAGCAGCGGCTACGAAAAGGCGGAAACATTACAGCGGCTGGACGGGCTGATTGACATTTACCTTCCTGATTACAAATACTACAGTAGTTATTACGCTGAAAAATACTCCCATGCCGCCGACTATCCAGAAACGGCACGGGAAGCGATCTGCGAAATGCTGCGCCAAACCGGCGCGCCAGTCTGCGGCGCAGACGGAATTTTACAAAAAGGCGTACTGATCCGCCATCTGATGCTTCCCGGACTTGGCGGAGATACCGCGCAGGTACTCCGCTCCATCGCGGAACAGTGGGGCGGCCACGTGCTTGTCAGCCTGCTGCGACAGTACACGCCGTTTGGAATGGACGATTGGCCTGAGCTCAATCGGAAACTCAGCGACGCGGAATACAGCCAAGCGGTAGAATGGATGCAGTCCCTTGGCCTTACCGGATTTATTCAGGAGCGGGAATCAATTAGTGAGAGCTTTATTCCAGCCTTTACTGGCGAGGGCGTATGAAATAGGGATCCCACGGCTATGCCGTGGGATCCCTATTTCATGTTTTCAGATTGTCCAGTCCACGGCTCTGTCAGAACCGTTCTGCTATGTCATACAGTTTGTTACTGTTCATTTTTGGGCAAAACGAATGGAGACAAGCCCTCAAGAGAGCTGTCTCCATTTGTAAAAACTAGAGTATTCGATGAACTGAAGCGGCTTAGGTATCCCCTTCCTCAGACCGAGCGGGCGCCTCCGGCAAAGGCTGCTCAGAATCGGGGGCTACCCGGCCAGCCCCTGGCCCGAAAATATCCGGGTCAAGGTTTTCCGGCGAATCCGGCAATAATTCATCATCTGATGGCAGCCCGGTGTCGGACAACTGGTCATGATGCTGCTCCCCCTCAATCGGAGCCTCTGCAGGGACCTCCGGTTCAGGCGTCTGAACGCCCTGCAGAGAAGCGAACCGCATCAGGATAGACGCACACTGTGCACGCGTCGCCGTGCCCGCAGGTGAGAGCACCCGTTGTGCAGCCGATGTACTGCCAAGGATGTCTGCCTGTACGGCCCAACGCATAGCCTGCTCAGCCCAGTCAGATACATGACCGGCATCGGTGTAACCATCCAGGTCAGCGAGCCCATGGGTAGAGAGCCCCTTATAAGCCGCATAACGATAGAGCATCGAAGCGAGCTGCTCTCGTGTCAAGGTACCGTTTCCTCCAAAAGTACCATTGTTATAACCGCTGACAACACCGTTCTGATTGGCCCAGATCACTGCATCGGTATACCATTCTCCCTCAGGCACGTCCGCAAACGCACTGGTATAAGAAACTGCGGGCGAACCCTCCAGCCGGTAAAGTACCGCAGCAAACATCGCGCGGGTAAGCTGACCGTTCGGATCAAAACGGGTCGCGGTTGCACCTGCCATCAAACGATTGTCAAAGCAATATTTAACGGCATCATAGAACCAGCTGTCATCCTGCACATCGCTAAAGTCCATACCAACTGTTACGTCGATCGTACGCGTCGTATTCTGATATGCAGCAGTCAATTTACCCGACCCTGATGTATCCGCTGCAATAAAGCGGCCATTCAGGTCAACTGTACCTATGTCCCCGGTTACCGTCCATTCAAGCAACTGGTCAGAAGACGCCATGCGCATACCAAGATGATACAGCCAAGCGTCGAGGTCAACCTCATCACCTGGATCGAGCTGCAGCGAAGTCACGGTTGTTTCCCCTTGTTTGAGCGTTATGGAATTCACATCCTCTGTGACGCAGATCCGAGTTTCCCCGGAAACCTCGCCGGCCTCTGCAGTCAACGTGACTGTACCGGCCTCCGGATAAGAAAAGAACACTTGGCTCAGCGGGTCGACATCGCCCGCACTGACAGTATACGTGATTTCTTCCTCGGGCATAAATGCTGCGCCATAGGCGCTATCAGTCGCACGAATTGTGAAATCGGTCTGTGCGCCGGGCAGCACATAATAATACTCAGGTTCAAGGAAGAATTGTGCAGGCTGTCCGTCAGAAACCGCTTGAGAAACCAAAAAAATGTAATTTGCACAGGGACGTTCCGAACCATCGGAAGGACGGGAGATCGTCGCTGCGCCGTCTGTACCTGGCTTGCGCATGGCCATAACCGATGAACCGCCGCCGTCCAGGCAAATGGCTTCATTACATCCCAGCTGCTGCATCTCTATTCCCAGTTCACGTGCCGTCAAGCCTGCACTGTAGCTGGACCGGCTACCGTCATTCTGATAGAGGATCACCGTACCATCTGGTTTTACACCAACCGCGGTGCGTCCGGTATGTGAGCTGCCGCCGTCAATACCGTCTGGAGTCACCGCGCCGCCGTGCACCAGACTTTTACCGCCCACCGCATAAAGCACGTCTGACCATCCCGGCGATGAGGGGGTAACTGTCAACGTGACCTCCTCCCCAGGCTGAAAGTCAACCCAAGCAGCCGTTGATTTATCCTGCATGGTCATCACCATCTGATTTTCACCAATGGAGACCGCGCCCGCCGTCTCCCCATTCGAGACCACGCGCAGCCGCACAGATCCGCCCACAGTTACCGGCGTGCTGTCCAGCCGCTCCAACACGGCCACCTTGCCCGACTGGGTCGTATGCGAAGTCGTATCATAATGATGATCCAGCAAATAGATCCCTGCCGCAGTACGGGTCTTGTTGTAATAGCTGATGGTTGCCGTCCCGCTGGGGCCGGATAATTTGATCCCCATCGTCGGCTGACCGGTAATAGCCGCGCCATTTGAGGTAAAGCCGACCGCATACTGCCATGCATCCGAACTAATCAGCTCGCCATCCTGGATCACCAGCCCGATGGGGATGGAAGAATTCATTACGAAAAAGTCTGCATTAATCCCGGCAATTACCTGATATCCCTGCCGTTCCAGATATTCGGCAGCAGCAGAAATGGTCGCCTTACTGCCGTATAACTTGTCCGAAGCATAGACAACCATCGGACGAATGGCACTGTTTGGGGTATATGAGATGTAATTGGTTTTCTGCACGCCTGCACCGTTTTTGCCATCGATGCGGGTATAAGTTGTTCCTTGTCCAATATCATATCCATAGTGAAAGGCATTGGTGAAGGCGGTCGCACCCGCACCCGTTGAAAAGCAGGCAGCTGCCAAAACGGATGCAAGCAATCGCTGTACTATGCGGGGAAATTTCATCATTCACGCTTCCTTCATGCTTCCGTGGCGGAGACGATCCGCCTGTGTGTACCGCGCCCATTGCAGCGCGCTGTGTCTTTCCATTATACAGGATCTACAGAAAAGATACAACCGGCAATTCCCCCAATTTTCATGAACGGAAGACTTTGGAAAATACTTGACAAAACAGTTTGCATATGCTAACCAATAAGGAGATGATTTTATGTTTACTTTTTTAGCCGAAAACGCAGCACCACTGGTTGTGGGCCTGGGGGTGCTTCTGGTGGTCGTACAAATCATACGCAGTCTGTACCGCAGACGGAAATCGGGGAACAGGAATTGCGGAGGCAGTTGTGCAGGCTGCCCCTCCCGCACTGCCTGTCACGAATTCAAAAGTTAATCTTTAGAGAAAATGATGCACTGAAACGGCGTATTTTGATGGTTTTCCATAAGTTCTAATTACCTACTAACGGAACATTCGCCGTCTCTTAAAACATCTGTTTGCCTCTGCAGCACGCCCACAGAACGGTCGCAAAAGAAGGAGCCAAATATTCTGCAAATTTCCAGTTTTAC
>CANPPM010000195.1 GCA_947575935.1 uncultured Butyricicoccus sp.
CGATTCGTCTCATGGCTGAGGCAAAACACCGCCTCATCACCGTCAACCGAGAAAATCAGGTAACTGCCGTCTCGGACGCTATCTTTCCTGCGCCAACGCCCATCTTGGGCCAGCCAAACGGTATTATCTTCCTCCCCAGCCAGCACATGCAGGATGTGCCCGCTGCGGCTGCCGGCCGAAGGTGAAACCACTACATGGTATGCCTCGCCAGGCGCTCCGGCGGGCGCTCCCTCAGCAGGCGACAGGGTAAGCGCCGCACGATGATCGAACTCCCCCTCCACCAGCAGGAGGGACTTCCCATCGGGGCCTGCCCCACTTTCCAATACTGTGATAAACGGATAATAGATCGCTTCAACGGTCTTGTTTGCCTGCAGGTCGCTGAAATCCGCATCTGACCATTCCCCAAACTGACCGTCTCGTGCAGGCGGTTCGGGCACTTCTTCCAGCGTCTCGCCAAAATTAACAAAACACTCCTTGTAAAGCGCCCCATCCACCAAAAAGGTGATTGTAAAAGACCGGAATGCATCCGGCAGCCCTTCCGCCGCCAACAGCGCGTCATAACTGACCGGCTCTGCCCGGCCCGCATAGCTGACGCCGTCCACCGCGCCATATTCACTGCCGACAAACACATTGCCGGTCAGCAGACCGTCCGCATCCCCCGCGACTGCCCCGATGCACTCGCCTGAGGCCGTCAATCCGGCCATCACCCGGCAACTCGACAAATCATGGCCCATGCCCACGACCCCGCCAATATAATCCTCACCGGACAGCGCACACTTGACCCAGCTGTCACGAATCGCCGCGCTGGATGCGCCTGCAAGCCCCCCGACATAGGCGCCATCCGTACTGGTAACTGAACCATATCCCTCACAGTCTGAAATACGCCCCAAATCCATGCGCCCTGCAATGCCGCCCGCATAATTTTTCTTCGCGGTAATCTCCCCCTCATTCCGACAGCCGGTAATCACCGCGCGGGTTTGATAACGAAAATTTGCAGAGCGCTGGCCTGCTCGCACGATGTCATCCTCTGGATCCAGATCATACTCGACCGCCATCGCACCCGCAATACCGCCAACATCAACATCCCCCTGTACTGCGCCCCGGTTCACTGCGTGCGAAACACGCCCCTGGCGGCCGTTGTCATCGGTATCCGAAATATCCTCGATATGCTCCCCTTCCTCACGTCCGCCTATCGCCTCATGATACCCCTCCATCAGCAAATCGCTGACGACGCCAAGCTGATTCCCTACCGCGTCCGCTGCGCCTTGCATGCGGTCACCCGAATCGCGCAGCTCTGTACGCAGGCCGCCTGCCTCATCTGAAATCCTGTCCAACGCATCAAAAATCCGATCTACCGCTGTAGTATATTCGCTGTTCAGTGCGGGCAGTGCAAGCACCGAATCACCGGCCAGCTCCCGTGACAGCGCTTCCAGGCCACGCGCGGCGCCTCCAGCCGCATCCATTGCATCCTCTAATGCAGAAAACGCTTGAGCCATACCCGATACCATCCCGTCCAGCTCACCGGACAGAATTTCCAGGCTGTCAAACGAATCATTCAGGCTGCCTGCTGCATGCCGCAGCGCATCCATGGCGTCCATCCCCGCCGATACCCCCTGCCGCAGAAGCGCCAAACTCTCGTGCAGGCGATCCCCCAAACTCGGTCCATTCACACCCGTAAGGATCCCGGAAATTCCATCCCACAGCGCGCCAACGGCTTGGGCCGCCTGCCGAAAGGCCGCAGCCAGCGCTTTCAAACCGGCAATTGTATCCCCAGCGGCAACCCCGCCCGACTGCTCTAACCCGTACAGCACCTCAGCCAACGCATCCGGAGCGGCGCCCGCCTGCTCCAAGGCGCGGCGCAAATCCTCCATCGCCTTCGCCAACTGTACCCGTGCCTCATCAATCGCATTTTGATCGGCAGGATTGCGGCGCAGCGCCTGGATCGCTTCCCGGATCGCGCGCAGCGCATCCTGCGCGTCATCCATCGCATTCCCCATACGGTCAAATGCAATGCGGGCGTCAGCGGCCGCCTCCTCCCCCCAAATCGAAGCCTCATCCACATCCTCTAACAAAATGCTTATGCGGCGGAACGCATCAGCCAGCCCATCACCCGAATTGCCAAGCGCATCAAAAACCGGTTCCAGCCGGTCAAAGGTCCGGGTGACACGCGCACTCAGCTCATTGACCGTATCAGCAGTACCTTCCAGATAATCGTCCGTCCAGCCGGCTACTTTGTGCGCATCCGACCGCACCTGCTCCATTTCCCCAGCCAGCGCATCTGCGCGGAGATTAAACAGATCCCCCGCAAGCGATGCCTCATCCCCCAATCTGCGCACCAGAACGCCCAGCGTGTCAAGCTCTCCATCCAACTTTTGCAGCGAATCCTCGGAAAACCGCAGCAGCAGATACGGCTCTAACTGCCCGGCAATCCCCCCCACATCTTTACGGCCGTATACCGGCCCTTCATTGATGCAGCCATCCAGAAATCCCGACTGGCGCCCAACGATGCCGCCGACATTATAACCAGTATGCGGATAGCCTACCGCACCATAGTTCGTACAACTCTGTACAATGCCGGACGAATAACCCGCAATGCCCCCCGAATCGGTGTGCGCGCGAACGTTTTCGGTTGAGTTCACCTGCTCCCAGTTCAGCTCCCCCAGGGAAACGCTGACCGCCTCTTCCTGCGTGTTGACCTGTGTACGGTTTTCACAGGAGACCACAGCGCCCAGATTCTGCCCGGCAATCCCACCGGTAAAATGCTCCCCTGTAATCGTACCTGACGCCGTACAGGAAACCAGTTCGCCTGTCCCCTCGTTGATCCCTACAATCCCACCGACATTGTTTTTGCCCACAGCTATTCCACTGAACGAACAGCCCTGCAGTGTACCGTAATTTCGCCCCACAATACCGCCGACCGTTGACGCGCTGCCGCCTGGCGCAACCCGTCCGCTGACTTTCAGATCCCGAACCAACGCCTCTGCCTGCACACAGCGGAACAGGCCTTGCAGCGAACCGTCCCGCGCGACTGCAAGACCGGAAATGGTATGGCCTCCGCCATCAAAAATGCCGCCAAACGTCGGAATAGGGGAAAATTCCACCCCAGACAAATCGATATCCGCAGTCAGCACAGCAGTCCTGCCCTGCGACCAGGTATCAAGCGCACAATGACGTGAAAACGCACACAGCTGTTCAGCCGTCTGGATCTCGATTCTGTAATCTTCCGCCGCATAAGCAGGCAGCATCCCCAGCAGCATTGCCGCAGACAAACAAGCCGACAAAAACCGTTTACTTTTCATCCCTGTCCATCTCCTTTTCCACTGCAGTGGCTGCTTTCGGTTCTCCCAGCAGTTCATATGGGGTTTCGGGCTCCATCGCGCCGACATCGATAACCGCGCTGACGCGCCCTTGAATCGAACCGTGAATCTCCGCATTCACCACACCCTGCACATAGCCGCGTACATGGCCGTTCAGACGCAGCGCGCCTGTGCCCGTCTGCACAAGATCGGGCTTCTTCAGCGTAAATGCCGTTCTCTCAATGATGGTATCGCCCAACAGCAAAATCTGCGGCAGGACGCTCATCACCAGCAGCATGGAAATAATGGTGCCACGCCCCAGGCATGAGCCAATTGACGAGATCGCCGGATTAGACGACAGCTGGCCAATCAGTAACCCGGCCGCCGTCAAAATTGTACCCGAGGTTACAATGGTAGGGAATGACTGATTCAGGGTCTCTACAATCGCCTCTTGAATCGGCATTTCTTTTTTCAGTTCCATATACCGGTTTGAAATGACGATCGCATAATCAATATTCGCACCCATCTGGATCGAACTGACAATCAAGTAACTGAGAAAAAACAGGTTGCTGCCGGTCAAATATGGAAATGAGAAATTGATCCAGACACTTGACTGGATGACCGCAATCAACAGGACCGGCAGCCCGGCAGACTGGAATGTAAACAGCAGGACAATAATAACAAACAGCGCAGACAACACGCTGATCACAATGTTATCCCGGCCAAATGAAACCGACAGGTCATAGTTACTGGTTGAATCGCCCACCAAATACACATCATCATAATATTTTCCTGCGATTTGATGAATGGTCTGCAGAAACGCGAAGGTCTCTTTACTTTCCTTCGGCAGATTCAGACTGATGAGCAGGCGGGTATACGCCTCGCCCTGCAGCTGCCGTCTCGCATCGGTCAGCTGTTCATACAGGTCGTCAATATCGGCATCCATTTCCGGATCCAGATCGACAAATCCCTCTTCCTTTTTATCATACAGGAACAAAAACATATCAATTAACGGCACGTCATAGCTGTCAATTGAGCTGACGATGCGCCCATACGCCTCCTGCTCAACCGCATACGCCGAATAAAGCAGCCGTGCCGCCTCAATATCCACATCGGTCAACTCGGCGAATTGGCGCGGCGCAAGGCGGTCGGTCAAAACATAGCCATCCATAGCCTCAACGTTGGAAAGCCCCATGGTAAAATCCACCTCCTCACACGCTTCCAGCTCGCGGAGCAGGCGGCCCTCCTTCTCATAATCCCCCGCCGGAACCAATAACGCCATCACATTGGTAGCGCCAAAAGCCGTATTGACTCTCTTTTCGGCAATCTGAACCTCATTTTGCTTGGCAGTTGTCAGCGTGCTCTCCCCATAAACATAAGGGCAGCGATTGGAGCAGTAAAATCCCCCGGCCAACGCAAACAGGAAGATAACCGGTAAGAAAAACCGTGTTTTCAGCACAACCTTGCCCCATTTATCAATTTTAGGAACAAAGCTGCGATGATGGGTCCGGTCAATCCATTTTGAAAACAGCATCAACAGCCCGGGCATCAACGTAAACACCGAGAGCAGGCTGAGCAGGATCGCCTTTACCAGCACGGTACCCATGTCCCGCCCGATACCAAACTGCATAAACATCATGGCAATCATGCCGGAAATGGTCGTTAGCGAACTTGCCGAAATCTCTGGTATCGCCTTGGACAATGCGACCACAACCGCGTCGTGCGCGTCAAGCAGTTCGCGCTCCTCGGTATACCGGTGGCAGAGAATAATTGCATAGTCAATCGCAAGCGCAAGCTGCAGCACAATGGCGACTGAATTCGTAATATAAGAGATCTCCCCCATCATGAAATTGGTACCCTTGTTCAGCAGCGCCGCTGAACCAAAGGTAAGCAGAAGCACCGGGATCTCCATATAAGTTTTGGAAGTAAACAGCAGGACACTGACAATGATAACGACCGCCACCAGCATGACAACATTCATCTCAGCATCCAACAGTGCCGCCTCAGAATTGCCGACCGGGCTGGATATGTATAGGTCATACCCTGCGAGACGCTCCTTGAGCTCAGCCATGGCCGTCTCACAGACGGCATCCCCCTCTTCCCCCTCAAATGTGACGTCAATCAGTGCAGAGGCGCGCGTATAATGTGCCCCGATCTCCTCCGCAGTCAGCGGCTGGCCGTCCTCTTCCTCCAAGAATACGGCAGACGAAATCCCTTCGATCTCCTCCAGCCCGGCAGCAGCCTCGGCCGCACGCTCT
>CANPPM010000196.1 GCA_947575935.1 uncultured Butyricicoccus sp.
GACCGAAGACGGCATTTGTCTGGGCGAGCTGCAAAAATACTTAACCAGTGAGGAGGTTGTTTATGGCGGCTGACCTGACCTATTACACGATCGACGATCTGCGGCTCGGCCAGCGGCGCAGCGACGGCCCTGGCTGGCGGCTTTCGGAGTTTGGGCTGCGATCGGATGCATTCCGCCATTACCGTTCACTGGATGCGGAGAAAGTCAAGGTTTTGGGAGTAACGAGTGGCATACAGGCGCTGGATCTGGTGCGGTGCATTCCGGTCTTTCCGGAGGACAAAACCGGCGAGGATGTTCTCGTGACAGACTACGAGTACCTGCCCATTTGGTGCAAAAATCCCATGGTCGAGCAGCTGGCAAAGGAGTGCATAGAAGCATTCCAAATCCGTTACGGACTGCACGAATTCTCGTTGTTCCCGCTGCGGCAGAAGGGCGGAAAACAGGCTGCACAGAAACAATTCCGGCTGATAAATGTAGCTGGCAGTAATTCGCCGATCCGCTGGATCAATGTTTCGGGTGTCGGCTGGCTGTCGCCGTCTGAATTCAAAAAACGATATTTTCCACCAAGAAACGGAGGTTTTAACTACCCGCTGGTGATGAAATACCGTGTTGACGCGGTCAACAGAACCGGCCGCATTTTGTTGCTGGAAATCGTGCCGCGTGACTTTAAGCGCATGGCGGGCGAGGACTAAAATACATAGTGTTGAAAGGAGAAACCCGATGAACGTTGACGTTAAAATCTATCTCCCCAAGAATCCCGGCGCGCTGCTGGCGACCGCGTCCGTCTGTCTGGACGGCTGCTTTATCATTCGCGGTGTGAAGGTGATCGAGGGCAGCAAAACAATTTTCGTGTCGATGCCGTCTCGAAAAGTGGATGATGAGTATCATGACGTTTGCTATCCCAGTACAAAGGAATTTCGACAGGAATTCGATCAGGCCGTTTTGGATGCTTACGCGGAAGCTGCAAACGCGGCGACATGAAAACGAATGCAGAAAGGAAACCATAAGATTATGAGAAAAATCATAAAAATTGAAAAACATTTCTTTCGAAAACTTTGAAAAGTAGACTTGCAGTATAAATACCAAAAGACCGCCCGGAAAATGGACGGTCCTTTGGAAAGGCGATTACCGACTTCCCATGCCAAGTGGGGAGAAGGCAGCGTAAACAATCACAACACCGATAACGACAATCGTTGCCAGAACCCAGCGATATTTCCAGGGAGTCAGGTCAACTGCCTGTACATCCTGTTGAACCCAAGGCTCGGGCTGCTTGGTCTTGTTGCGCTGGTTCATGAAATAGAGGATTAAGAACTCAAGCGGAAGCAGGACTGAGATTGCCCACAGGTAATGCACGCTGCTGCTCATTGTAATCAGGAACAAGCCGTAAATGATAATGTGGAACACAAGGATGAACCGTGCCGCATACTTCGGAAGATGTTTGAAGAAGAATCCTCCAAAAACACCGGACAGGACGGGTAAGCCAATCAGCATGACAAACGAGTCAAGGAAAGTTTTCAGGCCGGACGGGAAGAAGTAAATCATCGGACCAATTACCATGGCAAGCAACGCGAATACGACACCGATTTTTTTGCCGACAGAAACCAGTTTTTCCTGGCTTGCATCCTTGTTGATGAATTCGTAATAGATATCCATGGTGAACATGGTATTGACCGAGTTCAGCACGGAATTGAACGAGGAAATGATTGCGCCGAACATTACAGCTGCAAAGAAGCCCATCAGAGGTGCGGGAACGACCTGGGTAATGAGTTGAGGATAGGCGTCATCCATGCCGGAAACCTGATTGCCCTGAAGCTCGAACAGCGCATATGCGATAACGCCGGGAAGCGCAAGGTATAGGAAGCCGAGGATTTTCATGCAGGCACAGAACATTGCACCTTTCTGGGCCTCTTTGAGGTTCTTCGCTGCGAGCAGGCGCTGGATGAAGGACTGATGGGTACACCAGGACTGGGTGCAGAGGAAGAACAGTCCAAGGAAGATGGTCGGCCACGGTACTTCCGGGGCGAGCGCGGTGGCAGGGGAAACCGAGTTCAGTTTTTGCGGATAGTGTTCCATAAGGAAGCGCATGCCGTCGGCCATAGCGAAGCCCTCTGAGCCGGATGCTTTTCCAAGGATATTCAGCGCAAGGAAGGGGATCATAAACCCGCCGATGATCAACAGGATACCATTTACGGTATCCGACACTGCAACAGCCTTTAAGCCGCCGAAAATCGCGTAGCAGGAGCCGATGACGGTGATTGCAATGCAGAGGATTACGATGGACTGGAGCTTGCTGCACCCGATGATGCCGGAAAGGCCGAAGATATTCTCGAATACCAGTGAGCCGGAATACAGGATTACCGGGATTTGCACAAAAAGGAACATGAAAATATAGGCGATGCTAAACCAAAGCTTGGTTGTTCGGTCATAACGGATACCGAGCATCTCGGGGATGGTGGAAATGCCGCTTTTCAGATACCGCGGCGCAGCAAAGAGTGCCAGAATCAGGCAGGAAACGGCAGCAACGACTTCAAACGCCATAGCGCTCATATTGGAAGCCCAGGTCTGTCCGTTTGTGCCGACGAGCTGCTCGGCTGAAATATTGGTCAGCAGCAGAGAACCTGCAATTACGATACCTGGCAGGCCACGGCCTGCCAGAAAATAACCTTCGGCGGTTGTCTGGTCATCGTCTTTCGTTTTGAAATAAGAGATGACTGCGACAGCAATCGTGAAGCCAATAAATGAAATGACTGTCCAAAGCATGAATATGCCCCCTTATTTACTTTATTTTTTTCATCTACACTTTTACGGTGCCTGCCCGGTTTCCTTCGGATAGGCATTTTCTGTATAGGGGTTCCCCGCCGATCCTTTCGGACGGCGGGGTGGGAAACGAGGTATTACTCAACTTCGGAAATCTTGACCGGACGGCCCTCCTTGATGGATTTATTTGCGGCAGCAGCCATCAGGACCGGAAACAGCCCATCCAGGTCGGTAACCGGCGGAACCTTATCGTTGATGACGGAATCCGCGAATGCCTTCATTTCGTCAATGAATGCCTGCGTATAGCGATCCCACATTACCTGATAAGCGGTGCCGTAAGTCGTGCCATCCGCGCGGGAAATATGTACAGTATTCGGGATATCGTTTTCGTCCTGCACCGCGCCCTCAGAGCCGAAGACTTCAAGACGCTGGTCGTAGCCATAAACCGCCTGACGGCTGTTATCAATGATGCCGATTGCGCCGTTTTCAAAGGTCAGGGTAACCAGCGCGGTGTCCACATCGCCTTCCGCGCCGATTGCCGGGTCAACCAGCACAGCGCCCTTGGCGTAAACTTCGGTTACCTCGCAGCCTGCCAGGAAACGGATCATATCAAAGTCGTGGATCATCATGTCGTAGAAGATACCGCCCGAGCGGCGAACGTACTCAATCGTGGGCGGCTGCGGGTCACGGGAGCTGATCTTCAGGATATGAGGAGTACCGATCTTCCCGGCGCGCACTGCGTCATAAACCCCCCGGTGATTGTGGTCAAAACGGCGGACAAAGCCGATCTGCATTTTAACGCCAGCCTTTTTGACCGCGTCCAGTGCCATGCGGACACGTGCGACATCATGGTCAACCGGTTTCTCGCAGAAGATGTGCTTCTTTGCGGCGGCTGCCTTGCAAATCAGGTCGGCATGGGTGTCGGTGGACGAGCAGATCAGAACCGCCTCGATTTCAGGGTCGGAGAAGATGGAATCTACGTCCTTGGTAATGTTCGGGATACCGAAGCTCTTGACAAAGGCCTCGCCCTCCACATTGAAGTACGGGTCGGCAACCGTTTTGATCTCCAATTCGCGGACCGCCATGCTGATGTTCTCAATGTGGACGCGGCCGATGCGCCCCGCGCCGATGACTGCTACTTTCATGATTGTGTTCTCCTTTTAGATATGTGAATGGTGTCTTTTATTGAAGTGCGTTGCGGAGGATGCGGATATCCTCACGAAGCAAATCATACGGGTTTTCGGCCTGCGTGCGCAGAGGGAGCTGGTCATAATAATTTTCCAGCAGGATATAGCCGGTGTAATGATGCGCCATGAGCCAGCTGATGGTTTCGTGGAAACCGGAAGGACCGCTGCCCAGCAGGCCGCCGCTCATTTCAGTACCATCCTTAACGTGCAGCTGATTGCACATCTTCGGGTACATGCCTTCCAGGATTTTCCGCTCGTCATAACCACGGAATACATTGTAATTCTGGCTGTCGAAATAGAGGTAGAAATTCTTACGGTCAACCATTTCGTACAGTTTGGTGAACTCTTCCGTGGTCATCAGGTTCTCGCCCGCAACCGAAAGGCCATAGTCGCCTGCCTTGTCGCACAGCCAGCGGAATGCTTTGGCGCTGTGCTCCATATCCTCCTCGGTTTTGACTTCGCTGGCGGCGAAACCAGGCACCTGGATCACCTGTACGTCCAGCGCGTGCGCGGTTTCAACCGCTCGTTCGAGCAAGTCCCATACGATGTCATGCTCCTTTGTACCTTCACGGGCATGCATCGGGATGTTGTCGAAATCGTTGAGCGCGATGGCGCAGTACTCGATGCCGTACTTCTGCTGCTCGCTCAGATAGATTTTCTGCATTTCCGGATGGGTGATCGGGTAGTCGTTCTCATAGAGGCCGATTTTCAGCGAAAGCGCCTCCAATCCGACTGACGCCGCGATTTGGGTTGCGTACAGACCCGATCCAGGCAGTGCCCAGTCACAGGCTCCGAGCTTAATGTTCTTCATAATGCACGTTCTCCCTTCTAAGCAGTTTGTATTGGTTTCATTTTTGCTTGTTTTGCTTTGTTTATGCTTCTATTATAGCGTGAAAAATACAGAAACTGTTAGGAAATTCCTGTTTGATTTCCGGCTTTGGAGAACTCTTTTTGGGGGAAGAATGGTATTTTTCTGTTTTGGCGCAAGAAAATTCGACCTGATTTTTTGTGCAAAACAAACAAAAAGAGCGCCCATCGGACGCTCTGAAAAGGTTCGGCTGTGAAGGATCAGGAATTCCCCCGGAAGTGCTGGCGGTAAGCGGAAGGTGTCAGACCGACATATTTCTTAAAGGTACGGCAGAAATGGCTGTTGTCATTGAACCCGAGCTGATCACTGATGCTGCTGACCGGTAGTTCACCGTTCATTAGTAGGCGCTGGGATTCGCCGATACGCCTGTAAAGCAGGTATTTCATCGGAGAAAATCCAGTTTCCGTTTTGAAAATGTGAGACAAGTACGAGGGGCTGATATGGAAACGCCTGCCCAGTTCTTCCAGCGTGACCGGTTCCATATAATGCTGGTCCAGCCATGCGGTAATGCTATGCAGAAATTCTTCGCTGCTCTTGATATCCGTATCATCGGATAGGTGACAGAGTTTGGCATACACCAGATTCAGCAGGGCATTGGCAAGCAGGCCGGAAACCGCTGGCGTGGATTCGGCCTGCCCCTTTTGATGATGCAGCGCCAACAGGATATATTCCACCGTTTCCCGATCCTTCATAAAAAAGCAGACCGGGCTGCGTAAAGGGTCGGTCAGCGTGTTGGGC
>CANPPM010000197.1 GCA_947575935.1 uncultured Butyricicoccus sp.
CGGTCATGAGATCCTCATACTGCGGATCTTCCGCCAGCGCATAGGTTGCCGCAAACGAGTTGAGCGACGGACGGACAATCGGGTCGTCCACCACATTTTCGACCTTCTCGCCGAAGCGGTACAGGTTGAGGTGCAGCTTCCGCAGGGATTCAATATACTGTTCTTTTGTCAGCATTTTCTTTCCTCTCCTTTATGTGAAATTTGTGTTATTAAACTGCGAGCTTTTCACCAAAGCGCTTTTCAAATTCCTCCGCCAATTCGGCGCGGAACTTGGGGTGCGCAATGGCAATTAAACGCTTTGCGCGTTCACGGAGCGTCTGCCCGCGCAGCTGCGCGACGCCGTATTCGGTGACGATATAATTCACATCACAGCGGCTGGTGGTCACCGGTGCGCCGGTCGTCAGCGTCGTGACGATCTTGGAGGCCGTGCCGTCATTGGTCGCCGCGTGCAGCGCAATGATGGAACGTCCGCCGTTGGACAGATTCGCGCCGCGCACAAAATCCATCTGCCCGCCGATGCCGGAGATCTGCCGCAGGCCGATGGCCTCTGCGCAGACCTGTCCCTGCAAATCCACCTCGACACAGGAGTTGATCGATACCACATTATCATTTTGCGAAATAACCGCGGGGTTGTTGCATACGTCCACCGGCAGCATATTGATTATCGGGTTATTGTTCACAAAATCGTATAGCTTCCGCGTCCCCATCAGGAAGGTGACGCAAACCTTCCCGATGTCCCGCTGCTTGCGCTTGCCGTTAATGACGCCCGATTCCAGCAGCGGCAGTACGCCGTCCGAAATCATTTCGGTATGCAGCCCGAGGTCTTTCTTGTTGCCAAGGAAGGAGCAGACTGCGTCCGGCAGCGCGCCGATACCCAGCTGCAGGCAGTCGCCGTCCCGCACCAAATCCGCAATGTATTTGCCAATCTGCCGGTCTGCGTCGCCGATTTTTGCCGGTTTGCTTTCAGGCAGAGGCTCCCACGCGCTGATAAACGCGTCAATTTCAGAAACATGCACGAAGCTTTCCCCGTAGGTCCTAGGCATATTGGGGTTAAATTCGGCAATTACCGTCTTTGCCGACTTAACCGCCTGCGCGCCATAGTCGCAGCTCAGGCCAAGCGACACATAACCACGCTCGTCCGGGGGCGAGCAGGTGAAGGCGAACACGTCCACCGGCAGCGTGCCGTCGCGGAACATGCGGGGGACATCCGAGAAGAACGCGGGCGTATAATCGGCGCGGTTTTCCGCAATCGGCTTGCGCGCAAGCCCTCCTACAAAGAGGGCGTTATGACGGAAGTGCGACTCCATCCCCGGCTGCAAATACTCGCCCGAGCCAAGGTAAACCATGTGCGCAACCTCTACATTATGGAACTGCTCCGCCATCCGCGCCATCGTGCGCTGAAAGACGATTGGCTCGCCCACCGCGTGCCCAAACACGACCCGATCTCCGTCGCGGATCATCGATACCGCCTGCTCAGGCGTCACAATATGTTCTTTGTAATAGCTTCTCCAATCCATATCGGTTCTCCTGGTGCTTAATACGCACACTTATAAATAGCAAGGATTTCATCACGGGTCAGCGGAACGTAATTGTGTCCGAGCAGACGCTGCTGGGTCTCAATGACGCTGTCCGCATACCGGGGCAGCTCGTCCTCAGTGACGCCGTATTCCCGCATCGGCCTGCGCGGAAGCACGCGATCCATCAGGCTGTACAGCGCCGGAATCGCCGCCGTTTCCGCACAGCCGAGCAGCTTGGAAAGCAGCGTTTCAAGCCGGTTGATCTTCCCGGTTGGATGTTTTTCCAGATACTTCTGAAGGACCGGTGCAAACATCACCTGGTTTGATTCGCCGTGCGCCACGTGATGTACGCCGCCCAAGGGGTAACTCAGCGCGTGGACAGCCGCGCAGCCCGCATGGCCGAAAGCAATCCCGGCATAGTTGGAGGCCCGCAGGAATTCCGCTGCGTAAGGCTTCCAGCCGTCCTTTTCGCCGGAATCAGCCGCCGCTTTCCAACAGGGCAGGATCAGCTCCAGCGCTTTTTCCGAAAACAGCTCGCTGAGCGGGCAGGCATCCGGGGAAAGGTAGCTTTCCACCGCGTGGATCATTGCGTCGATGGAAGAGGTTGCATACACGCCGTAGGGTAGGCTTGCCAGCATCCCTGGGATTAGCACCGCCTGGTCGGCGAACATGGCAGGCGAGACAATGCCCTGCTTCACACCCTTTGTGGTGCGGTTGATAATCGAGATGTTCGTGACCTCGCTGCCCGTACCGCAGGTGGTGGGGACGATCAGCAGCGGGTGCACCTTCTCCAGCGTGCCCATATGCGCATAAAGATCATCGACCCTTTCGCCGCGCTTTGCGACAGCCAGTACTTTTGCAATGTCGATGATTGTGCCGCCGCCGACTGCAACCAACCGCTCGTATTCCTTCCCGGCCAGCGCCGACAGGATCGCGTCAACCATCACGTCGGTCGGTTCGCCCGCGCCGTACTGCTCCTGGAACAGGGTCTGACAACCAAGGTTCAGCGCGGAAATCGCCGGCTGGTAAATGTATTCGTTGGTCAGGATCAAGTCCTTTTCTCCAAGCGCCGCTTCTTTCGCAAAGCCACAAAACTCTGCGTATTCCGCAACGCTTGGGACGATCCGGAATGCGTTCATATTCACGGCCCCCTTTAGATATCCGGGAAGAATTTTGCGTCGGGCTTCAGTACCCATTCGTATTCTGCCACGTTGGTTGTGACGATGTTTTGGTCGTCCTGCAGACGGATACACCAGAGATAATATTCTGCGTAGCCGGGCGCTGCCACCTGTGAGTGGGTAACGTTCTCAGGCATGCCGGTCAGGTCGTTGTTTTTGACTTTATAAGCGTTGTCTCCGAATTCTGCCAGGCCATAGCCGTTTTCCGGCAGGAATTTGTAGTAATACAGTTCTGGCTCGACATGCTGGTGTGGCGGATAAGACGACCATTTACCGGGGAAATGCACCACTTCGCCGATGAAGAAATTGGTTTCAGGGCAATTCGAGCGGTCGAAAAAGGTGCGGACAAGGCGGGTTGACATATCGTTCATCAGGCCTGCGCCGCGCTCCTCGTTTGCGCTTAGGCAATCCGCAGGGTGCAGCAGGCGGGATGCGAAAGCACGCTTGTTTTCGGTACGGGCCACCGCAATTTCTGCATCGCTGAGAGCAGTGATGACTACAGCGGTATTCTGCGGCACATGGAGAAGAACCGCGCCTTCGTGGAAACAGTCTTTCCGCTCGACAACTTCGCTGTGTTTGTCCCATTCAAAAGAGATTTTGCCGCAAAGCAGGTCATAAACAACCTCCTGCGCGTAGTCAAAGTGCATGACGTCGCCAGAAGCCATTTTCACAACGCCGAATTCCATGCCCATCATTTCCGGGTTATCGACGGCGGAAACCATCTTGTTATATCCCTTTTCAAACGGCCCTTTGCTTGTATATTTCATAAAAACCAGCTTCCTTTTTGTTTTATTTTTAAATCGTTTTGTAAAAGGCCGCCCGCTCTTACACGGGCGGCCTTTTAGGAGAGAATGAAAATGCCAGAAATGTGTATAGGAATATGAGCTTTTTATTAGTACAGGCGCGCCTCTGCAAGATGGTCGTCGATCCGCTTGCGGGCTTCCAGAACAGCGGCAGAGCTGGAGGTGGATGCTACGCCGAGATGCCACCAGCTTTCGTAGCCCTCAGCCATGGTCTTGGGCAGGACCTTGGCGTCGATAATGCAGGAGCAGCTTTCTTTCTTTGCCGCGCGGACAGCTTCCCGGAACTCCTCAGGGGTTTTGGCCGTAAAGCCCTTCATGCCGTAGCCTTCGCCGACCTTGGCAAAATCGGTGTAGCAGTATGCGCCGTCGAGCTTGCCGGTTTCTGCATTCCGGTGACGCATCTCGGTCGCCAGCGTACCGACGCCGTTGCCCATCTGCAGGTTGTTGATGCAGCCGAATGCCGCATTGTCAAATACCACGATGGTGATCTTTGCGCCTTCCTGGATGGCGGTCGGGATCTCGGAATTCAGCATCATGAAGGATCCGTCGCCGGCCAGGCCGTATACTTCTTTATCGGGCGCTGCCAGCTTGGCGCCGAGCGCGCCGGCAATTTCATAGCCCATGCAGGACGCGCCGTATTCCATGTTGTAGGAATCCTTTGCGTCGGTAACCCACAGGCGTTCCAAGTCCGCCGGGAGGGAGCCTGCGGCGGCAACGACAATTGCGTCGTCGTCGATCTCTTCCCGCAGAATGCCGACTGCGTTCGACTCGGTGATGATGCCGCCGATATCGCGGATGTAATCATTCATGATCTTTTCCGTCCAGCTTGGGACGCAGGGTACAAATTTGCCTTCGCCAAAGCCTTCGCCGTGATACTGGACGTTCAGCACGCTCTGGCGTTCCTTTTCCCATACCTCGCGGATTTCCTGGATCTCGGTGGTGTAGCCTGACTTGTAACCGGCTGCCTTGAGCTCCTTGGTCAGCGCTTCAATGGTGACCTTTGCATCACCGATGCAGCGTACTGCATCCAGCTTTTCTGCGTGGAATTCGGAAGTGTTGATGGTCAGGATCTTGATGTCCGGGTTGCGGAACAGCACCCATTTGGAACCGGTGACGAAGTCGTTGAAGCGGGTGCCGGCGCCGATGATCAGGTCGCAGTCCTTGCACAGCGCGTTGGCTGCGAGGCCGCCGGTTACGCCGATGCCGCCTACGCTCAGTTCAAAGCTATCCGGCAGCGCCGAATGGCCCGCCTGGGTCTGAGAAACCGGGATATTGAACTCTTTGCAGAATTCCATGACAGCGTCGCCGCCCTCGGAGTAACGCACACCGCCGCCGGAAATGAACATTGGCTTCTTGGATGCCTTGATCAGCTCGACCGCCTGCTTCAGCTCATACTCGTCTGCACCGCGTCTTGAAATATGGTGGATGCGCTTCTGGAAGAAATAATCCGGATAGTCGTAGCTCTCACCCTGCACGTCCTGCGGGAGGGAGATCGTAACCGTACCGCAATTTGCAGTGTCGGTGAGGGCGCGCATGGCGTTGACCATCGCACTCATCAGCTGCTCGGGCCGGGAAACACGGTCCCAATATTTCGAAACTGGCTTGAAGCAGTCCGAAGCCGTCATCGACAGGTCGTTCGGGATTTCCAGCTGCTGGAGTACCGGGTCGGGCTGGCGGGTTGCAAAGGAGTCGGACGGGAACAGCAGCAGCGGCAGATTGTTGATCGTCGCTGTGACGGCGGCTGTCAGCAGGTTTGCCGCGCCCGCGCCAATCGAGGTCGAGCAGGCGATGATCTTACGGCGGTTGTGCTGCTTGGTGTAAGAAATTGCGGCGTGCGCCATGCCCTGCTCGTTGCGGCCCTGGTAAACGCGCAGATGGCCGGGATCAGATTCCAGCGCTTCGCCCAGACCAACGACCATGCCGTGGCCGAAAATCGTGAAGATGCCGTCGACGAAAGGTTCTACCTTGCCATCGAACTCGATGTACTGCTGATTTAAAAACTTAACGATTGCCTGACCTACGGTCATTCTGGTTTTGCTCATAATAA
>CANPPM010000198.1 GCA_947575935.1 uncultured Butyricicoccus sp.
GGAACGGCTTTGGGCGCTGCTGAATGCCATGCAGCGGGTGCGTCTGACGCCAAAGCGGCTACGGTTTGTACATCAGAACCCGGAAAAACGTCCGTCTGCCGTTCTGTTGGAGTGCAGAAAAGGCTCTGCCGATGGAATGGTGGTGGAACCGCCCTTCCTCTGCTGCGGCATGGATGGAGCCTATACAAAAGAGTACCGCGAAATATACAATTTGTTATAATAACTATATAAATAACAAACTGATATAAATACTATTTGTATTATATAAAAATAATATTACAAAATAGAAATATACATATAGTATTTTTATTTTTTAAAATACTATATGTATTTAACTTCTTGGTACTACGATTATATATAGATATAATTTATTTATAAAATACAAATAGTATAATTAAAATATAACAATTTGAAATTTTTAAAGGTGATATAACAATGGGTAAAGGAAAACTCTATGTAGTTGCGACGCCAATTGGGAATTTGGGCGATCTTTCCCCACGTGCCTGTGAGGTGCTTGCAGCAGTGGATTTTATTGCAGCGGAGGATACCCGTGTGACACATAAGCTGTTCACTGCGCTTGGGCTTCCGGCAAAGCCGATGGTAAGCTATTATGCGCATAACCGGCGCCAGCGTGGGGAAGAAGTCTTGGCAAGGTTATTGGAGGGGGCTTCCTGTGCGCTGGTAACCGACGCCGGCATGCCGGCAGTCAGCGACCCGGGGGAAGATTTGGTTGCGCTTGCCGCAGCGCATGAGATCGAGGTGACACCGGTCCCGGGCTGCTGTGCGGCAGTATGCGCGCTTGCGGTCAGCGGCCTGCCTTCCGGACGGTGGTGCTTTGAGGGGTTCCTGTCGGTCAACAAAAAAGCGCGGCGGGAGCATTTGGAGGCGCTGAAGGGAGAAAAAAGAACAATGATCTTTTACGAAGCGCCGCACAAACTGTGTCATACGTTGGAGGATTTGCGTATTGCCTTCGGAGATACGCGCCGTATTGCACTTTCCCGTGAAATGACGAAGCTGCATGAAGAAACGCTTCGGTTTACACTTGCAGAAGCAGCCGCTTACTTTACAGAGCATGCGCCGCGCGGAGAGTTTGTCCTCGTTTTGGAGGGAGCGCCGGATCAGCCCGGGCAGGATGACAGCGCCCGTATGGATCTGGCAGTTGAAGAGGTGCGTGAACGGGTTGAGCGGGGAGAAACCCTGAAAGATGCTGTCAAAGCGGTTTCAGCCTGTGCTGGCGTTAAGAAAAATGCACTGTATCAGCGTGCGATTGACACAGAATGAACACAATTGCAGGATACAATAGAAGCAGCGGCAGGTCGTGGCGCTGCTTCGGGCCGGCCTGCAGAAACGATTGGAGAAAAGGGAGTGGTCTGAATGTCTGTGGTTCTGATTGCTGACGATGAGGCGCGTATCCGCCGGTTGGTCTGCGATTTTTTAAAGCGGGACGGACACACGGTCCTAGAGGCTGGGGATGGAGAAGAGGCGCTGGAACAAATCCGGCATGCACAGCCGGCGGTTGAGCTGGCAATTTTAGATGTGATGATGCCTCGCCTAGATGGTTTTGCGTTGCTTCGCCTGCTGCGGGCGGAGGAGCCGACCCGTGCATTGCCGGTGATGATGTTGACGGCACGCGCCGAGGATAACGATCAGCTGCTGGGACTGGAAAGCGGCGCGGATGATTATGTAACCAAACCATTTTCACCGCTGGTGCTCGCGGCACGGGTGCGCAATTTGCTGGGACGGACCCAGAAATCAATGAAAAGCGCCGTGAGATCAAGGTTATGGGGGATGCGGTCGAGCTGACGCCCAAAGAATATGAGCTGCTGATTTATTTTAAGAATAACAAGGGCATTGCGCTTTCCCGCGAGAGTGTGCTGAATTCGGTGTGGGGATATGATTATTTTGGCGATCTGCGCACAGTGGATACCCATGTAAAGAAGCTGCGCGCGAAGCTGGGCGAATGCGGTTCTATGATTGAGACCGTACGCGGCTATGGCTACCGGTTTGAGGCGTAAGGTATGAAAGTTTCGATCCGGATGAAGTTTTTTGCGGCGATTTGTGCCACTTCATTCGTTTTTGTCAGCGTGTTGGCCGCGCTGAACCTGTTTTTCTATGACCATTATTATCTGTATGAGCGGCAGAAGGAGCTTGCGGATATTTACCGGCAGATCAACCAGATGTACGATGGGGATGTCAGCGTGATTGCAGATGACCTTTTGGAGATGGAGAATCATGCGGGCGTACGGTTATCCATTATGAGTGCCAACCTAAAGAGCCGTTTTGATTCCACGTTGGCGCAGCTGACGCCTAAAATTGGTTTGTCAATCTGGGGGACGCCCTACCCTTATTATAAAGTAAACCGCGAACAGCTGGGAGAATTCGCTGAGAGTACCCGGCAAATCCATGAGATCTTGAACAAGGCGAATGCGGTCGAACTGAAAGCAAGGGGATTTACTTTTGTAACGACTGAAAATGGAGAGAAAGAAGAAAATGGCTTTCTGTGCCTGGTCGGGCAGGTGTGCGGCGGGGAAGAATATTTGGTTGCGCGTATGCCTTTTACCTTTATGACGCAGAATTCGACCTTCAATTCATTTTTCCTGCTGATTGCCTCTCTTTTCACGCTGTCTATCTGCTTAGCGATTGGGTATCTGATTTCACGCCAGTTTACGCGGCCTTTGATTCAGATTGGCGAGGTTGCAGACAGTATGGCGCGGTTGGACTTTTCCAAGAAATATGAGGGCTGCAGTCAGGACGAGATTGGGGAGCTGGGCCGTTCCATCAATCTGCTCAGCGAGCATTTGGAAGAGGCAATCAGCGAGCTGAAGCGTTCAAATGAGCAGCTTGAGGAAGAAATCCGTGAAAAAGAAAAGATTGATGCCATGCGCCGGGAATTTATTGTAAACGCAAGCCATGAGCTTAAGACGCCGATTGCATTGATCCAGGGGTATGCAGAAGGGCTGCGTCTTGGGGTTGCAGACAATGCGGAGGATCGGGCCTATTACTGCGAGACGATCGCAGACGAGGCTGGGCGTATGAATACGCTGGTGATGCAGCTATTAAACCTGTCTAAACTGGAGCTTGGCAGAGAACATACAGAGTTCAGTGAGCTTGAACTTTTTGATTTGTGCGAAACAGCGATTCGTAAAACCGAGGTTTTATGGAACGAAAAACGGCAGGCGATCGAATTGAGCGGAGCCCATGCCAGGGTGGTCAGTGATGAAAATTTGTTATCACAAGTGATTATGAATTATTTGTCAAATGCGATTCGCTATGCGCCGGAGGAGGGCAGGATCTGCCTCTATGCGGCCAAAGAGCCAGATGGTGCGGTGACCTTTACGGTCTGGAACGAAGGCGAAGGGTTGGAGGAAGAGGAGCTTCAGAAAATCTGGGAAAAGTTTTACCGCACCGATAAAGCGCGTTCCCGGGAATCGGGCGGTACTGGGATTGGGCTTTCTATCGTCAAGGCAATTGCTGAAACTCTGCACGCTTTTTGCGGGGCAGAAAATCGAGATGGAGGTATTGCGTTCTGGTTCCGGATACCTGGGGATACGGGGCGGCCGTAATAAGAAATAAAAGATGGAAAGGCGCTGCCTCTGGGGCCCACAGCAGGTGCATGGGTCCGGAGGCAGCGCCTTATTTTCGGTTCAGCTTTTGATTTCCTGGATCTTTTTGGAGAGGGTGTAGCCCCGCGTTCCGGCAAGCACCGTACAGAATACGGCATTGAAGGCGGAGAGGAAAGCTGCTAAAAGAGCTAAAATATCCTTTTTGCGCTTAAATTGATGAAAATCGCGCCGCCGCCCGTTTTGTAACCGCTGCCTGTGCGGTGGATTTTGGCGCTTTTTCAGGAGAAAGTAGGGCAGATTTAGAGAACAGGTGCTTTGCACTCCCGCCAATCTTCAATGAATGCGGTGCAAAGCTGCCGCAGCTGTCGTGCGTTTTCTTCCCCGGAAGCAGGGTCATATACGCCGACTGTCGGGAATCCGGCATTTTTTGCCGTTTGTGCGGGGTAAAGCATATCCTCATAGACCACTGCTTCGGTAGGGGAAGCCCCCAGCTGTTCTGCGGCCAGAAGAAAGATATCTGGGGCGGTTTTGGTTTTTCCAATGTCCTCACAGCTGATCACGAAGGAAAAAAAAGCAAGTAGGCCGAGCCGGCTTAGGCAGGTCTCTGCCAATAGGCGGTTTGTTGCAGTCGCAACACATAAATGCATACCAGCCTCCCGGCATAGCTGCAGGTACTCTGTGACGCCTTCGCGGAGGGGGATGGTCTCGCGGTATTGTTTTGCCATTCGTTCATGCAGTTCATCTGCAATCTGCTGCGGCGTGCCTGGGACACCCAGGCCGGCAGCATATGCGCCGCATTCCAGCATTGTCATGGGCGCGGTGCGTCTGCGCAGATCGGCAGGGGGGACGATCCCCTTAGAGCGCAAAAATTCCGCGCCAAGCCGGTTCCATGCGGGCATGGAATCGATCAGCGTACCGTCCATATCAAAAATGGCGTACTGCATAAAAAATCTCCTTTTTTTGATCAGTATAGCATTGCCGCTGTCGGGCGTCAAGTGTTTTTCGGGGCAGTTTGGACGGTATGGTTGCCAAATGGATCAGATCCGGGTATAAGAGGCACAGGCGCAATCGCCGGGGAGGGCTGAAATGATCACGTTTGCCGTCTGTGAGGACGAGGCTTATTTTGCAGAGGGATTGAAAACGCTATTGGAGGAATATGTGCGGCAGAGGGACCTGGATTCTGATATCCGGGTTTTTCTGGATGGAGAGTCGCTCTTATCTGCTGGAGAGGAATATGACGTGATTCTGATGGATATCCGGCTGCCGTGTGGGGACGGACTGGAGGTGATGCGCCGGCTTCGGGACGCAGGGGCCTGCAGTCAGCTGATTTTTATTACCGCCTATCAGGAATATGCCCTGCGTGCGTTTGCGTTGGATACGGTGCATTATTTGCTGAAGCCAGTGACGCCCGAAAGCTTGTTTCCAGCGATCGACAGGGCGGTAAAGCGGATTGCGCGGGAGAAGGAAAGGGTGTTTCTGCTGGCAAAGGGGAGTGCGGTCGTTCGAATCCGGCTGCAGGAGATTCTATACTGTGAGGCGCTGGACCATCGGATTACGATCCATACCTGCAGCGGCGAACCATATACGTTTACCGGCGCCCTGGACGCAGTACAAGAGCGCCTGGATGGACGCTTTTTTCGTTGTCACCGAAGTTATCTGGTGAATCTGGACCGTGTGGACAGGATGGAGCCAGGCGCTGCTGTTGTAGAGGGCGGCAGCCGTGTCCTGATCGCCCGGCGAAAGCAGCGGGAGTTTGTGCGCCGCCTGTTGGAGAGCTGCAGAAAGGGGTTACACTGATGCAGCTGCAAATACTTTTTTATGGCTGGTGGCTGGCAGAGAATTTACTGACTCATTTTTTTGCCCTTGATTTTTTGCTTCGGGTCACGGAAACAGATGACAGGGGCCGCCTGCCGCTTTGCCTTGCGGCGGATGCATGCTTGACGCTGGCCGTGATGATCAG
>CANPPM010000199.1 GCA_947575935.1 uncultured Butyricicoccus sp.
TGCCGCCTTTGACACGTCCAGGAACACACCGCGCAGGATGGTAATGTTGTAGGTAGCCATTCCGGTGGTCATGTCTTCCATCATGTTGTAAACCGTAACTGTATGAGGGAACATTCTCATAGAGATCCACCCCCCTTTTTACTTCATTGGCAGCCTTCCTGCACTCTGGGCATTTGCATTGGTAAAAGGTTTCGTTATATTGCCTGCGTGATTTCGTCGTAGAAACCGTCTGACCCATTCACGCATTGGTCGTTATGCGTGTGTGATGGTGTACTCAGTCCCCAAAACGTTGATTTTCATCGTCGACAGAATCCCCCTCCGCGATACAGAAGCCCAGTCTGCATCAAATACTCCCGCGCGATGCTCATCCGTTCCGACTTCATCGAAGCAGCGGCTTCCACGGCTGCCTGTGCGCTGGAACCGCCAGCCCGGTAGGAGCGTGACCATCCGCCGACCGATTCACTCTGCACCTCTGCGCCCTCGACCGTTTCAGCGGACAAGCTCTTTTGTGAAAGCTCCTGCGCGGTTTCTATCTGCTGTTCCAATTCCGCCAATGCACAGCAGCACATTTTTACTGCGTCCATATCAGCATTTTTTTGAGCTTTGTTCACCGTGATATGATCTATGTACTGGCTAGCCCGCAGGGCAAGTCGCTGGAAATCATCTTCTTGGATCAGCCGCCCCATATAGTTCATCACATAATACTCATAGTTTGCATAAATCACGCGCCCGCCTTCTTCCTGCGGGCGGTTTTCGCCTTAGTAGTCGAGCTGCCCGCCCCAACATCATGTAATGATGTCAGGGAAGGCTCACCAGACAGCCCGTTTATTCCCCCGCTCCTGCGGGCTTGTACACTGCGAACGGGGCACGCTTGGATCCGTCTGGCTGGTATGCGTTGATCGGATTCGGGATTTCCCAGCCAAGACGCATAACGGCGCGGAGTGCTACCATGTCATTCTGCATCAGGTTGTACATGATCGCCTTGCTCTCCGGGTCCTGCACAACGCCCTGATCGAATACCTTAAACGTGATATCCTGCCGGATAGCATAAACCAGCTGCGAGAAATCGCCAACAATCATAAGCGCTTTGCTGGTGTCAAATGCACCATTCATCGGGAAGTCCATCGGGAAGCCGTCAAGCGCATAACGCGTTGCACTCTGCATATCGCTCTTGAAAATCGGCTGTCCGTTTGCATCCACAAGGCCACGCAGCTTTGACTTCATCCGGACTGCCGCCATAGCGCCGGACGCAAGGAAACCGGCTTCCTCGACCTTTGCAATCACGCCATCCTCGCCCATGATGTCGTTAAAGATATTATCCGTTGCGGTCACAATATTCCCGGTGTCTTCCGCAGTCTCATAAAGTGACTTTCTCCAAGTCGCAGGCTTAGGCGCTCCAAACAAAATCGCGCTGTCGATCTTTTGGCCGAACGCCTGATTGAGAAGTGGACGGGTTTCCGCCCAAATATCGTAACTCGAATCGTCAAGTGCAGCTTCCGGGATCGGGACAATTACGGCAAGCTCCTCTGCAATAATTTTTTTCTTGTCCCACGCAACGCTCGTAGTGCTCTTAAATCCGGTATCACCATCGACCCAATATGCAACCGGCAGCGCGTCCAGAACGTTAATGGAATGTGTTTTGCTCGTCATGTTAGGAAGCCTGCGCCCCATCCGCAATACTGCCGACTGCTCAACCGCTCCCTGGATAATGCCTTGCGCCACAGTCTCTGGGATCAGACCGGACAGGTTGTCACGGGAAATCATATTTACTGCCATATTTTCTCACTCACTTTCTTGTGTTTCTGATTAAATTATTCATCATTTCATTTTCCGATTTCGCAGGCTGCCCGCCACCAAGCGGTGCGCCGAAATCGACCTGTACAGTACCTGCGGGCGGATGCGCCTTCAGATACTGCTCCGCTGCTTTTTCAAAGCCGGTGGTATCGGTTGCCAGCTTCCCAATCTTGAACGCGTAATAGTCTACATCATCAGCGTTTACGCCCTTGCCAAGCAGGAATTTTTCACGCTCATACTGTTCAACTTTGGCCATCGCCGCAGACAGTGCGGTTTTGCTTTCGTCACGCTCTTTGACCATCGCGTCCCATTTGTCTTTTTCCGTCTGCTGACCGGCTTTCCATTCCTGAAAGGCTGTAATTTCTTCCTCGCTTGGCATACCCTTCAGTGCTTTGGAAATACGTTTGCCGACAATCGCTTCAAGCTCCGCCTTGGTGAATGTCTTCTCTGAGGGCTTCTCCGGTTCCGTGGCCGGTGTGATGGTTGTGGTCGATTCCGTATTTTCGTTCATTTTTTCCTCCGTTTTCTGGCCGTCGCCACTGGTTTTATGACTCGTGGCTGTATTGTATCAAAACCTCCTGCGCGGGTCTTATCAAAAGAAAAAGCGTGGCCACTCACTCCATTTCTGGAATGAATAACCACGCTCGGTTGTTACGCTGAAACGCTTATCAGCGCCAATTAATATTTAATTACATGTTTAATTATTTCTAATATGTGCTTGCACATATCCAAAACACACGCATTTTACCATTTTCCCTCCTTTTGCGGCAGATAGACACCTGTTCCATGCTTTGCAATCCATACAGTCAGATGTTCGTACTTCTTCCCGCCGTACCCTCACCACCTTAACCCCGTTCTTGACTGGTATCAACTCCACGCGTTCCCCTTTTGAAATGATGGATTCAACGGCTTTGACAGTCTTTTCATCCATTAAACAGAACCTCGCCTCCTCTAAATTTTACATCCGCCGACAGGCGAAAATCATTTCTGTTTTCGCCTTGCCCTTGCCGCTTCGCTGCGGCCAAAGCCTTGTATCCGTGCCCGCTCTGGCTGAACACGCAATCCTGCGGCCTTGCTGAACGCCTTATATTCCTCGCTTAAACGGTTCAGGCGTGTCGCTGTTGCCTCATAGTATTTCACATCACTGGAAGCCTTTTCGCCAATCAACCGGCGTTTCAGCTCTCGCATTTTGGTTTCTATCTGACGCTGCTTTTGCGTTGCTGCATAGGCATCGTACTCGCGGCCCTGATACATAAATGGCGGTGGGTCAATATTTTGTAGCTCTTCTGCGGTATGCGAAGGCTCGTTTACGCCTGGAACTACAGCAAAAAAACCATGCCTGCAATTCCAACCGCAGAGGCCGGAACCATAGCCGTACCCCGTTTTTTGTATGAAATCCGGGTATCTGCCGAGTGGATCACGCTCCCCATTTTTTGACCAGTAAAACCATTTCCCCTGCCATTCTGTATGGGCTTCCCAACCATTAGACCCCTGTACGTTACGAGCGCCGCCATGTGCTGTCGTTTCGACGTATCGGGTTTCAAGAAGCTCCATAGCCTGCTCGGTATATCGTCCAGATATCTGCGTGATTCCGGTCATCACCGCCCGCCGTGCTGCAACGTCGACTCTATTGTGCCAGTCAGACGCATAATCTACCATCTGCACGCCGCTCTGTGTCAGCTCTTGCACTGCATCACGAATGGCTGCATTATAATCAAACGCCCCAGAGGAAACTTTTAAAAGCGCCTTGTCAAGAACGCGCTGATAGGCTTTTGCTATCCCATAGAATTTCATTTGCTTCCCTTCACGGATCGCAAACCCCATGCTCTGTGTCAGATTTTGGAACCGGTCTTGCGTCTGCCGCCGGATCACATCGGTCTGCTGGGTCAACATTTGCTCCCAATCCGATTGCGGCGCTGTAATAACAGACCGTTCAATAACCTCTTGATAATATGCAGCATTTCGTTCAACTGCGTCATCAAACATTCGGTCAATTTCGTCCCGACTGGCATCGATCAGCTGCCGTAGACGTTTTTCTATGTATGGGAGGGACTGTCCCTGTTGCTGTAATACCCGTATCTGATTTAACGCGCTTTCCGTTACTGTCCCCGAAAGCCTAAGCCGCCGGCATAAATCGTTCAAAACATCGGCTTCAAAATCTTCGTAAATGGAAACTAAACGGTTCGGCGCGTTTTTCAGGTATTCCGGCGTAATCGGATATCTCATGGGCTGGCCAACTGCGTTTCCATATCAGGCATCATGGTTTTCGCCTCTTCTAATGAAACGCCGTACTTTTTCGAGAGATAGAATTCAGGTTTCAAAATACCAGCACTGACGTCGAGCCTCATCTCATTCAATTCGGACTCTCTATCCACAAAGATGCTATCGTCGAGCTCAACATTTATCTGCACGTCTTCATCAAGGCCTAATTTCAAAATGGAATTGCCGAGCCTTATTACAATTCTCGCAAGCTCCTGCATCGCACTTTTCAAGAGAAGCCCATGCTTGTGCACTGCCGATTGTAAATCCTGATTTTCGCTTACAACCTGGGTAGCCGTTGCAATACTTCCATTGTCAAATTTATAATAATTTCGCCCAAAACCGCACTTGCTAGATAATGCGTTTAGCATATCCTGTAATCCTGCGTTGTGGTCGCCTGTCCGCAGGCTCATATCTATCGGCTGTATGATACCGCCGCCGTCCGAATCCTCCTCCAGGTAGAAATAAGCGATTTCGTTTGGGTCAAAAACAAATTCGCCCTCCATATTTTTGGCCGCGCTCGGCTTAAACATCACGCGCTTTTTTCCCAAGATAAATTCGTTGATGTAACTGTCAAACGCAATATCAACGCCTTTCAGCTGCGATATTGCATTCGCAAACGCAGGAATCCCCATCGGTAGTGTAATGTCGAAATTGTTTGCAATATTTAACCGGTCAATCACAAATTGACGTTCTGTCGATCCGGTTTTGACTATCGCCGGGATGTTTTCATAACCCGGTACGTCGGTAAGGTTTGCAGGGGTGAGATTTTCGTTTTCACTGCGATATATCTCATTCTCTATGATGTAATTTCCATCGTCACCGATTCTGTGGATCTGTAAATACAGGTAGTTTTTGCCTCTGACGGTTGCCGAGCTTGCAAATGCGCATTCATTTACAATCCGGTTTTCCCATGAAATCGGGAAAACATTCTGTGCAGTCACATAATCAAATTTAATCCGTCCGCGACCTGTGTCTATAATCGTGCCATTTCCGCTATCCACAGTCACATCAGCAGCACGAACAACATAAGCCACCGTGCCAAGTGCCGCTTTCATTTCCTGCATCTCATTCGCTTTGATCTGAAAATTATTCTCCGAGCAAACGGAATCAAAAAACTCTTGTTCTTTTTTCCCCGAAATGGTTATTTTTACCTTTTCATTTAGCAGAAGATTTGCCCAGTCCTCCGCTATTTTTTTACCCATCCCCATAGAGTACCGCGCACAATTCACATACTGCACGCCGTTAAATGCCCTGTATCTATGGAAATCTCGCACTTCTCCATCATACCAAGATTTCCACAGGGTTACTCTGTCATAAAATTCCTCCGGGACGGTTTCAGCCCCTTTCGTTTTGAGTATTTCAATTATTGTCATTTTTTTCGACTCACTTCCTGAAGACAGCGGCTTCCAACTGGTTAGCCCACGGCTCAATTGCATATTCGAATGCATCTAGACTGTCAATATCG
>CANPPM010000200.1 GCA_947575935.1 uncultured Butyricicoccus sp.
CGGAACAGGTACGGCCCGGGTGCCCTCGGGAAACCCTTTCCGCGCCGCGGCAAATATTTTTTCACCCGCGGTCAGACGCAGCTATTATTTTGTCCGGCTGCATCCATCATCATACGACGGACATACAGGGGCCCCGCCCCTGTAAAATACCCGCCCCCGGCAAAGCCGGGGACGCCCCAACTCCCGCTGCTGCGGGAAATCAGGCCGCCGGTCCCCTACGGCCAGCGAAAAAAATCCAACAGCCCCGCAGTTTCCGGCAACCCGCCAACTGCAAAAACCGCCGGAAAACCGATGGCAGAACGACGCTATCGGTTTTCCGGCGGCCGTTACCGCTCCCACGCGCACCCATCCGCGGCAACCCCCAACTATGGCAGCCGGCGGAAAATGCAGGAAACCCGTTTTGCGCGTGCACAAACGACGGCAGATCCGCCGTTAAACAGGCTCTTTGGGGAGACTTGCAGCACGGGCAGACCCGTACCCGCTGCAGCATCTGTCAGCGCGTCAGCTGCACTCTGCCCTTTGCACGACGGCGGGCAAGCACCTTGCGGCCGTTTCTGGTAGACATTCTTTTACGGAATCCATGTTCCTTTGAACGCTGGCGTTTCTTTGGTTGATAAGTCCTCAGCATCTTTCTGCACCTCCCTCATATTTGGTCGTTTGTCCGGATGGGCACCGGCAAAAACCCGTGTATCCTTTTCACAGGCATATGCCGCTGCCCGTCCGCATTACAATACAGAGTATATTATGATAGATTTCCGACAAATTGTCAAGATGGAAATGCAAGATTGCTGAGAAAAATATAAAACCGATGCTGCAGGCGTACGTCCTGCCGCCCGCTTCCAAAGCGGAAGCCGCGGCTTCTTTGGTGAGACAAAATGCTTTCTTTTCTGACTTATTTATGATATAATGTCCGCAAGCAGATCATTATCCTGACCCTTCGCAAGAGGATCACCAGTTCCGCCGGGATTTCGAGCGGCATAGGATAAGGGATTGCTAAGACACGTTTCACCGTTTGACAGTCCCATCCGAAAAGACGCCTTTCCGCCTGAACCGCTGTCCAGACGCCTGCGTATCCGGTTTGTCTGAATCTGCCATAGCGCTGCCAGCTGCTTGATAACCCTAAAAAGGAGTGATTGCCTATGCCGCATGTCTGCGGGCGTTTCGCACCCTCTCCCAGCGGCCGAATGCATCTCGGAAATGTCCTCTGCGCGCTGCTCTCCTGGCTGTCCGCCCGCGCCAAGGGCGGAAAATACCTGCTGCGCATCGAGGATCTGGATGCCGAACGCTGCCCCCGCAGTTACGCCAACCTGATTGAGGACGACCTACGCTGGCTCGGCCTTGATTGGGACGCAGGCGGTGCAGCGGACGGGGACAGCTGGTATCAAAGCTGCAGAACGCCAATTTATGAAAAATATGCCGCCCTACTTCAGGAAAAAGCCGAGGTTTACCCCTGTTTTTGCTCACGCGCCGCACTGCATGCCGCCTCTGCGCCGCATCTCTCCGACGGGCGCGTCCTCTATGCAGGGACCTGTTACGGTTTGAATGCCAAACAAATCTATGAAAAAAGAAAACGCCGCGCACCGGCTGACCGTATCCATGTGCCTAATCTGACGATTTCCTTTTCTGACGGCGTGCAGGGTCCATACACTGAGCACCTCCCCAGCGAATGCGGGGACTTTCTGCTGCGCCGTTCAGACGGCGTATTTGCTTATCAGCTGGCCGTCACCGTCGACGATGGCCTGATGGGCGTGACCGAGGTTGTGCGGGGGCGCGACCTGCTCTCCTCGACGGCCCGCCAAATCTGGCTGCACCAGCTGCTCGGATTCCATCCGCCTGACTATTTCCATATTCCGCTGCTGCTCGACTGTGACGGGCGGCGCCTCTCCAAACGGGACAAAGATCTGGATTTAGGAGTGCTGCGGCAGCGCTTTTCTCCCGAACAGGTGATCGGTGCGCTCGCTTTTGCCGCACATCTGACCGAACGTCCTCGGCCTATCTCCCCACAGGATCTCCTTTCCGGTTTTGACTGGAACAGGATTCCGCGTACCGACCTGTATCTTCCCAATATTTTCCGATCCCAGCAGCTCTGAGCGGCTGCCGCCGCATCCCCCAAATGCGGCGCACTGTTCAGCACCCTTTCACACGCCGTCCGGACGGATCTGCCGCCGCATGCTGCCGGACAGGTCTGATGACAAATGAAAAGAGGGCGAAAAAAAATGAAAAAGTATATCATGTCACTCGACGCCGGTACAACCAGCAGCCGCTGCATTATTTTTGACCATGACGGAGGAATCCGCGCCTCTGCGCAGCAGGAATTCCGACAGTATTATCCCAAACCCGGCTGGGTTGAACACAATGCAAACGAAATCTGGCAGACACAGCTGGCCGTCATCCAGCGGGCGCTTACTGGGGCCGGGCTCAGTGCTGCAGAGATTGCGGCAATCGGCATCACAAATCAAAGGGAAACCGTTGTCGTCTGGGACCGGTCGACTGGCGAGCCCATCTGTCCCGCTATCGTCTGGCAGTGCCGCCGCACAGCAGCATACTGCGACGAACTGCGCGAACGCGGTTTTTCCGACATCATCCGCAAAAAAACAGGCCTGGTACTGGACGCCTATTTTTCTGCGACAAAGCTGAAGTGGATCCTGGACAATGTACCGGGGGCGCGCAGCCGTGCCGAAAGCGGCCTGCTGCTGTTCGGCACGGTCGATACCTGGCTGATCTGGAAACTGACCGGCGGGCGCGTCCACGCGACCGATTATTCCAATGCATCCCGAACCATGCTGTACGACATCCGCCGGCTGTGCTGGGACGAGGAGCTGCTGACACTGATGAATATTCCCTCCGGTATGTTGCCCGAAGTGCGTCCTTCCAGCGGCATTTTTGGAGAGACCGACCCCAACCTGCTCGGCGGCGCTATTCCGATCGCGGGGGCAGCGGGCGACCAGCAGGCAGCCCTGTTTGGGCAGCGCTGTTTCTATCCCGGCGATGCCAAAAACACCTACGGCACCGGCTGCTTTCTGTTACTGAACACCGGCGCACAGCCTGTCGACTCCTCGCACGGCCTGATTACAACGGTCGCCTGGGGAATCGATGGAAAGGTAACTTACGCCCTGGAAGGGTCTATCTTTGCAGCTGGCGCGGCGGTGCAGTGGCTACGTGACGCGCTTGGGCTGATTTCCTCCGCCGGCGAAACGGAGGCGCTTGCCCGGGCAGTACCGGATGCAAACGGCTGCTATGTAGTACCCGCTTTTACCGGACTTGGCGCACCCTATTGGGACGCATACGCCCGCGGCCTGGTCTGCGGACTGACGCGCGGCGTCAACAAAAACCACTTTGTGCGCGCCACGCTTGAATCCATTGCTTATCAGGTATGCGACGTATCGGCTGCCATGAGTGCGGATGCCAATTTGCCGCTTTCCGCGCTGCGGGTCGACGGCGGCGCAAGCGCCAACGATTTTCTAATGCAGGTACAGGCCGATCTGCTCGGCGCGCCGGTCATCCGTCCGGACAGCGTAGAATCCACAGCTTTAGGCGCGGCATACCTGGCCGGGCTCGCTTCCGGATTCTGGCCAAGCCGCGAAAAACTGCGTACACCGGCTGCGGTCACTTTCCGCCCTACCATAGAGTTTTCTGAGCGGCAGTCCAAACTGAACGGCTGGCGCCTCGCCGTAAAACGTGCACAGCTCTCATAATCCCGCTCTGTTTCCAAAACCGGCTCCCTCCAAAATCTCGGAGAGAGCCGGTCTTCGTTTATCGGCACAATACGGCCTTTGCATTCCCTACGGATGCGGATAAAATCCATACGGGGACACAGCCGCCATTTAGCGCGCCGCTTCCCCTCCCGCCAGCGATACAGTTCATCCCCAAAAACGCCGGGCCAGGCATTTGGGCAATCTTACGGCTCATCTGTGCAGGGAGAAACAAGGATTTTCCGGCTTTTCCCATCCCATATCGGGCGATAACTGCCAAAGGAGGCCGTCTCCTCCTTCCCTGGCTCATAAGCGTCCATCTGCGGTTCCCGCTTCCGGCACACAGCCTCCACAGACGGTACAGGATCATTTTTTGCCGCCTGCAGCGCCGCTGTGACTTCCTCTAGCGCACCTTCTAATTTCTGCTGGCTTTCTGCAGAAGCGCCCGCCGCATCCGTACCAGTCGCTTTCAGCAAAAGCATCTGGTTTTGCAGCTGCTGCCGCCTGACCTGCAAACGCTCGGCCGTCTCCCTTCCCCCTTGACGGGGAACGTGCACAGCCGCCCTGCTCCGTCCTTCCATGGCTGATAGCGGATTTACAAAATCCGCACGTACGCGCATAGACATTTGCTATCCCTCCATTCCGGTCTTTTTGACCTACCGCAAGTATAACACCGGCGGCAATTTCGGAAAAGGGGGATTTCCTAAACGGTCGTTTCCACTGCGTGAATGGCTTCGGCCTGCACGTCCTTCTGCGGCAGGCAGAGCAGCACGCTGACCCGAAATTCCTCTCCGCTCCATCCAGCCTCCATCGTACCATGATACTTTTCCGCAATCTGCCGGATATTCTGGAGCCCTGTCCCCGCCTCAAACACCCTGGCCTTCCCTGCCGAATTCACCGCCTCCAAAATCAGCATATGGGAACGAATCCGCGCAGACAGGGACAGAAAACGGTTTTCAAAGGGCTGCCCCCGGCATGCCTCCGCCGCATTATCTATAATATTGGAAAACAATACGCATAGATCCAGCTCGTCCACCCCACATCCGTCCGGAATGCGGACATCACAACACACCCGAATCCGGTCTGCCGCCGCACTGCCAAGCTTCTCAAACAGCAAAACATCCAGGACCGTACTTCCAGTCTGTACCGGGGCCGCCAGCTGCACGCTTTCCGCCCGCAAACGGTACAGGTAAGACTCGGCCTGTTCCCATTTTTTTTCACGCAGCAGCCCTGCCAGCACCAATAAATGGTTATCGATGTCGTGCTGAAAGGAAGCGTACTGTACTCCCCGCCGCTTTGCCTCTTCCAGATAGATTCTCTGACCATGCAGCTGGTTTTCCAGCAGCGCCGCTCTTTTTTCCTTTTAAGCAAGCGCGCTGATCCTGCAAAAAATCTCAAGCAGCAGAACCGAAACAACAGCGGCCCCGACCACTATCAAAAACAGCGCCATCCAGGGCTCTACTCCAAGGGAGGAGAGATATTGTCCGAAATCATGCCGGTCCAGCCGCAAAAGATACCGTACCAGAAGGACCAGAAAAATGCAGGGCAGCAGCAAAAGAAATAAATAAGAAGAAATCCCTTGGCGCATGACCGCACTATATCGCAATTGGACCGCCCACAGCGCAAGCGCATACAGCAGCGCCAAAACCATGGAACAAAACACCTGCTCGGTAATCCCCCGGCTTGCCGACACAAGCTGCCCTGCAGCTCTGGACAAGATCACTGCAGAAAGCGCTTCCCGAAAGGTAGACAGAACGGCAACCACCGTGACCGATGCGCTCAGACGGGAGGCACGCACCCCGAAAATGAATCGTGCGTAC
>CANPPM010000201.1 GCA_947575935.1 uncultured Butyricicoccus sp.
GCGAGTGTGCTGGAACTGGTAGACAGGCACGTTTGAGGGGCGTGTGCTCATAAGGCGTACGGGTTCAAGTCCCGTCACTCGCACCAACCCTTCTTTCGATTTTGAATAAGCAGATGTGGCGGAATGGCAGACGCGCTAGCTTCAGGTGCTAGTGTTCGCAAGGACGTGGGGGTTCAAGTCCCCCCATCTGCACCAAACCCAGATAATCCGAATCAAATCTTCCCGGTGGAGGATGGATTCGGATTATTTGTTTATTTTGGGCGATTTGAGGATACCCATTTCCGAAACGGAGTTGTCAAGCGGGCTGCATCCAAGCCGAGAGGGCCGAGGAAGCCGAAAAAAGCGGGGGGAAGCAAGCATGAAGAAGTTACTGCGCTGCAAGTTCCATATGGATACAGCCTGTGTAGAGTTATGGTTTTCAGATGGGCGCATGATCTTCATAGACTGCATCGCTCGTTGAAAATGAAATTGCCGACAATCTGTATGAGCGGTCAGAATGGGACTACCTCATTTGCACGCACCTCGGAAGTGTGCCGGCTTGATTCTGAACGGTGACCCGGAACGATACCTGAAAGCCGTCACAGAATATAAGCCGTTTGAAAATTAGATATAGTAAGCGGCAACGGTCATGGCCGTTATCTAGGGCTTGTTTGAAAAATGTCAATACGCCCAAACAACGGTCCTTTTTCCGCCATACTTCCCCAATTTTTCTTGAAATACATCCAGTATTCCTGCGAAAAATTGTGTTTGTCTTGCGAAAAAATTCCTCGCCATTGTGCATATTTCCATTTTTTAAACGGCGCCTAAAATATTTTCAGTATCATTGTCTTGTGTCTGAGCCTGTGCCCGTTGCACTGTCGTAGTAGGCGAGGATGTCCGGCAGGATACACCGCGCGATCTTCTCAATTTCGTACTGCGGGATGTCGGTGTGGTTGATGAGCTTCTTCTTTCTCCTCAAAGGCACGCCCCCTTTCCGCTGAAACATAGAAGTTATGTGATTTTATTTTAGCATAGGGGACGGACGGTATCAAGCCTTTGCAAATGAATGGACTGATGGAGAAAAATCTATCCATTCCGAATTTTAATAGCGGTTATTAAGAGATGATTGACCAAGGCGAATCCGTTATCCAGGCCACCTCAAGTCTTTCGAAAACGATTGCAATTTGTTCCGGCGTGGGTTCCCAATAGAATTTGATTTCCATAATGCGATTTCCCAAGCAAATTAGATCAGTATTCAGCACACTGTCGCTCCAGTGGAGCTGATAAGCGTCATCCGCAAGTGGAGCAGAGCTATCCTGAGAAGGAAAAGTTTATCGAGATGTGCTTTGACACGTCCTCGCCCATGCGTGCAAAGCGGAAAGAAACGCTGCGGCAAATGTGGAAGGAGGACGCAACATGAAAGCAGTCATCGACACCCGCTATTCCCCGACAATCAATGGGAAGAGAGCATCGAGGAGCAGATCCGCGAGTGTATCGCCTTTGCCGAAAAGAACGAAGTTAAAGTGGTATCCGCTGCGAAATTATTTCCGAGGGTGCAGAGGGGATCATAGTAGTATCCTCTTGGATGTATAACGAGATGTTGAGTGTTAAAGCATAACGCGCTGTCATTCTTTTGTCAAGCGCATACCTGAAAAAAATACCGCTAGCCCAAAGCCGGCGGCAAAACAGTTGAGACTAGCTTTGGTGGAACTGGAAAACCTGCTGGATATGCCGATGGACGCAGCCTCGGCGTTGATCGCCTATGCCGATGGAAAAGTAAAAAAGAAGATGGGAAGAATTCTCCGAAAACCTCAAAATAAGGGGGGCGCCGGCCGGGGATCAGGCAGCCGTGCCGCGCCCTTTTGCGCACCGTGATGAAAGGTATCAGAGATGATGGAAAAGCCCCTCGGCAAGGTGACGAAAGGGGGCGCTTTATTTGATAGCCGGCCTGTCCCTTCCGCTGATTTTGCGTGTTTCTCCTGAAAAGGCATACCTTACCGCTTGCAAAAAGAGCTCGAATATAATATACTGATTTCATATCCATGCGGCGCGGCGCCGGGGCATTCGGCCCCTTGCGTCCCGCCGCGCCGCGAATACTTTAGGAGTTGAAATATAATGGAAGCAACCATACGTCAGCTGCCTGTCCTGCCTCTGCGCGGATTGACAGCGTTCCCGGAAATGCTCATCCATTTCGATGTGGGACGCATCATGTCCATCAAAGCCTTGGAATCCGCCATGAAGGATGGCCAGATGATTTTTCTGACCGCACAAAAAGATCTTAAGACCGATATCCCGGAATCAACCGGGTTATTTGAAGTCGGGACGGTGTGCAAGGTCAAACAGATTTTACGTATGCCCGGCGATAATATCCGTGTGCTGGTGGAAGGACAGATGCGCGGCTGTGCATCTGAATTTATTGAGGGCGGGGATCACTGCTTGTTTGCCCGTGTTGAGCTGCTGGAAGATGAGGAGACCGGCGCGACGGCCCGCCGTGTGCAGGCGCTGGTGCGCACCGTCCAAGACCGCTTTGACCAATATGCCGATCTTGCGCCAAGGCTGTCCAATGATGTGATCATGGCGGTTGCGGACGGCGGCAGGCCCGGCTATTTGGCTGATTTTATCGCGCAGAATATCAATGTCGATTTCGATGTGAAACAGGAAATTCTGGAGGAGCTGAATGTGGTCCGCCGGTTGACCATGGTCATTCGCCTGCTCGGGGATGAGACCGAGATCCTGCGCATCGAAAACGACATTCAGGACCAGCTGAAGACGCAGCTGGACAAGAACCAGCGGGAGTACTATCTGCGGGAGCAGATTAAGGTGATCCAAACCGAGCTGGGGGAGCAGGATGTCGTCGCAGAGTGCGCAGAATACCGCGAACGGATTGAGGCGATCGATCTGCCGGAAGAGGCGGCCGAACGGCTGCATAAAGAGGTCGACCGTTTGGAAAAAATGAGCAGCATGTCGGCAGAATCCGGCGTGGTCCGTACATACCTGGAAACGGTGCTGGAGCTGCCCTGGAACCGGCATACACGGGATAAAGCGGATCTCGTGCGGGCGAAAAAGGTACTTGACCGTGATCATTACGGCCTTGAAAAGGTGAAGGAGCGTATTCTGGAATTTTTGGCGGTAAAGGCGCTTGCGCCTGAGGTCAAGGGCCAGGTGCTTTGCCTGGTTGGGCCCCCGGGCGTTGGTAAAACCTCGATTGCCCGTTCGGTTGCTGAGGCGATGGGGCGCAAGTATGCGCGCATTTCATTGGGCGGCGTCCGGGATGAGGCGGATATCCGGGGCCACCGCAAAACCTATATTGGCTCCATGCCCGGGCGGATCATGGCCGGGCTGCGGCAGGCCGGGACCAAAAACCCGCTGCTGCTGCTGGACGAGATTGATAAGATGGGCAATGATTTCCGAGGGGATCCGGCGTCGGCCATGCTCGAAGTGCTTGATACGGAACAGAATGTAGCATTCCGTGATCATTACATTGAGCTGCCGTTTGATCTGTCCCATGTCCTGTTTGTAACGACGGCAAATGATTTGGGGACGGTGCCGCGCCCACTGCTTGACCGTATGGAGGTGATTGAGCTATCCTCGTATACCGAGGAGGAAAAGCTGCAGATTGCGAAGCGTCACCTGCTGCCTAAGCAGCTGAAAAAGCACGGCCTGATGAAGTCCAACTTATCTATATCGGATGCTGTGCTGCGTGAGGTGATTACCGGCTATACCCGCGAGGCTGGGGTGCGCAAGCTGGAGCAGGTACTGGCGAAGCTGTGCCGCAAGGCGGCGAAGTCCATTGCGGACGGCGAGGGAAAGCGCCTGTCTGTCACTTTCAAAAATATGGAGGAGCTGCTTGGCGTCAAGCGCTATAAGAAGGAGCAATATGGGAAGCGCGATGAGGTCGGCATCGTAAACGGGCTTGCGTGGACGAGCGTGGGCGGTGAGATGCTGCAGGTCGAGGTTGCAGCGGTGCAGGGATCGGGCAAGATCGAGATTACGGGGAATCTTGGCAATGTGATGCAGGAATCGGCCAAGGCCGCGGTCACCTTTGTCCGGTCACGTGCAAAGGAGCTGGAGATCGATCCGATGTTTTACAAAAACGTTGACCTGCATATCCATTTCCCTGAGGCTGCCATTCCCAAAGACGGCCCGTCGGCAGGCGTGACGATGGCAACGGCGATTATTTCGGCGCTGACCGGCGCGCCGGTGCGGCACGATGTGGCGATGACCGGGGAGGTTACGCTGCGCGGCCGGGTGCTGGCGATTGGCGGGCTCCGGGAAAAGACGATGGCGGCCTTCCGTGCGGGGATGCATACCGTTATCATTCCGTTTGAAAACAAGCCGGATCTGAATGAGATCGAGCCGGTCGTGCGGGATAATCTGCAGTTTGTTCCGGCAGAGCATATGGATTTGGTGATGGAGACTGCGCTTGACCTTGCGCACCGCAACCCGCCCCGTTTTCTTGCAGCGGAGGAGCCGCGTGCAAGCAGTAATATCCCGCCCAAGCCGGAAGAGAACAAGCGGATTTCGATTCAGTAAAAGGTTTTTCGTATCTGCAGGAAACGGCGGCAGCGGACTGCCAGACCGTGTCGGGAAGATGCGGAACAGGCGCCTTTTAGGATGCGTTGGAAAGTTGCCGGCATGTTTGCGCGGCGTCCGTTTTGGGGGCGCGCGCCGGATTGCCGGCAAGGATTCGGGGCATCTTGGCAGGGATCCGGCATACGCTGGGCAGGGCTGCATACGCAAGACCGTTTGGGCTGCGGGAAAGGAGACAACAAATGCTCAATCTTCATAAAGCGGAATTCATCCGTTCCGCAGTCAGTGCGGCCGATTTTCCACGGGACGGCAGGCCACAGATTGTTTTTGCCGGTAAGTCTAATGTTGGGAAATCATCCGTGATCAACCGGCTGTTGAATCGGCGCGCGTTTGCGCGTGTGAGCGCGCAGCCGGGGAAGACGATCCATATCAATTATTTCAGCATTGATGAAACGATTTATCTGGTTGATTTGCCGGGTTATGGCTATGCACGGGTTTCGAGGGGGGAGCAGGAGCGATGGGGGCGCCTGATGGATGTCTATTTCGCAGAGCAGCTGATGACGCTGGGCATCCAAATTGTGGACATTCGTCATGCGCCGACAGCGGACGATCGAACGATGGCAAATTGGTTCCTGCAGTCGGGGGTTCCGTTTGTCGTGATTGCAAATAAACTGGATAAAATTAAGCGGAGCGAGAGGGAGCCCAATCTGGCCCGTATCCGTGAGACGCTGCGCCTGCCGGAAGCATGCCCGGTGATTCCGTTTTCTGCGGAAAAGGGTGACGGCAGAGAGGACGTTTTGGTACTGCTGGAAGCCTGTGCTTCCGGCGGGGTGGACGTAGCCGGGGGAGCTTGACTGCGGGGAACAAGGAGCGCCGCACCTTTTGGGGTGTTGGCCGCCCTTGGGGAGGAAAAACAACATGATTAGAAACTTTTTCCAACGGCTGATGCGGGGTCGCTACGGCACGGACGCGCTGAACAATGCGCTGTTGGCAGCCTGCCTG
>CANPPM010000202.1 GCA_947575935.1 uncultured Butyricicoccus sp.
CGTCTCCTTTTCGTCTTTATGGAGCGCAAAACGGAGTCAGGATTTGCATCCTGACTCCGTTTCCTTTTCTTATGCGCCCTGATTGCCGTCCAAAATCGTTATTTCGCCATGTGACAGCGTCACCTCATAGCCCAGCAGCTCAAACGCCTCCGCACTCATCCAGGTAACGTCCGAGCCATCCATATACGGGGCTGCATACGGCGCTTTCCCATAGGACTTCGGGCCGGCCGCCGGCATCCCCGACGCGGCCGCCGAATAGCCGTATGCATCCTCGCCCAGCACCATGGAGATCTCTCCCTTCCCGTTGGAAATCGTTACAACGCCAACCCCGTTTTCCCTCCGGTAACCGACAGTCAGCCCAAGCGCCTCTGCGGTCAGACGGGCAGGAACCGTTACCGTGCCATCTTCCATTTTTGCATCAATCACCATATCGCCATCCATAACCAGGCTGGCTGCCTTCGTCTCCTGGCTGGCTGGCAGGATCATAACGCGCTCTGCGTTAGCCAATCCCGGATCCATTGTGAAGACAAAATCATACCACGCAAGAAACGGCTGCCCGATGCGGATATCATCGCTCCCCACGACCTGGCGGGTCCGGTATGGGGTAAATACGGTATCCTCCACCATATTGATCCACATCGAACCGTTATCGCACAGTACACGCACGCCGTCCTCACTGCGCTGAATCTTCTCCGGCATATGCAGCACTGCCGGTGCACTGTCGTCATCCAAGTTGGTCAGGATTGCCAGCGCCGGCGTCTGCCCGGGAATGCTCATCGTCATGATCAGATCGTGATACGCGTAGATCGTATCTCCCACCTTGATCTCTTCCGCTCCCACCGGGACCGCCTTCTGCTGATCCACCAAAATGGTCTCCTCCGACAGAATCAGGATGATCGGCTCGCCCTCTTCCGGCTTTACCTCCAAGGATAACCGGCCGTTGTCCTTTAAAATATCGGTAACAACCGCACGGACGCCGATGCTATACGGTACTTTCTGCTCAGGCACGGCAGCAGGCGCATCCACCGCTGCAGATGTCTCGGCGCTGTCGCTCACAGCTGCTGCTATAGGCTGCATCTGTACCGCCGGGCCGGCCGCATAAGCGGCGGTCGCCAGCAAAGATGTACAAAGAATCCCAGCAATAATTGTTTTCTGATTCATGGTAAAATCCTCCTCATACAGTTCTTCACAGAAGTACCGCTATCCGGTGCTTCCTTTGTTTTCGTTCTGTCTGCTTAGACGGGCGCGAAGAAAGAAAGTTCCCACCGTATCAAAAATTTTTATGCCCCCCCCACAAACAAAGCCCGTACACACGGCCTCTGCCGGGCGTCTTCCGGATAAAATCCGAGCGATGTACCGTCCGGCGATTCCCGGACGACTTTCAAACGCGATCGCGAACGGCGGGGAAGTATGGCGGAAAAAGGACCGTTGTTTGGGCGTATTGACATCTATCAAACAATCCCTAACAGCACGCCCCCGCTCAATCCATTCAGGTTTTAAATGCGACCCTGTAATCATCGCCCTGGCAGATCGAAAGCGTCTGGAACACCGCCGCCACAGCCGCCTCATATTCCTGTAAAGAGCCTGCCTTTCGCAGCGCCTTTGCCAACCGCGCATGATCCGCAAAGATTTGAATCAAGTAGGACCAATGTTCTTTCATCCGACAAAGAACCGCGCGTTCTCCGCTGAACCGCGACCGATAACCCTGGTACAGCAGTGCATGGAAAGCCTGTATCTCATCTTTCGAAACCCGTGCCTGCCCGCGCAGCTCCCGAAACAATCCAGGGTTCACCGCCGCGCCCCGCCCCAGCATCAGCGCCGGCACACCAGGGAACTGCGCGCTGACCCGCTGCACATCCCCTGGCGTCAGCAAATCGCCGTTATAGCAAACCGGAAACGGGCATTGCGCAAGCGCCGCCTGAAAGGCGTCCAGCCGCGGCGTCCCCTGATAAAAATCATTGCGCAGGCGGGCATGGATGATCAGTTCCGCAAGCGGATATTTGCAGAAAACCGCAAGGATCGCCGGAAACTCGGCCGGATCCGCTACACCGATACGTGTTTTGATGGAAACTGCCAACGGGGACGCCTTAAAAACAGTATCTAAAAACCGATCCAACGCCGCAACATCCGCCAGCTGGCCGGCCCCCTTTTTTTTCGCGGTAACCGTGCCGGACGGACATCCAAGGTTCAGATTGACCTCGCGGTATCCCATCCCATCCAGAATCCCAGCCGCCCAGAGGAAATTTTCCGCATGATTGGTTAGGAGCTGCGGCACCACCGGTAAACCGGCATTCTCTTCGGGCAGAATCTCCCGCATCTCCCGCGCAGCAAGCCCCTTACGCCTCGCCGGGGAGAGAAACGGCGTAAAATATTGATCCGGCACGCCAAAGCAGCTGGCATGCGCGCGCCGGTAAACCGAATCTGTAACCCCCTCCATGGGTGCAAAATAGAGCTTCATAACATCTGATATCCTTTCTTATACTGCCGCCGTATGGGACCGGCGGCGCCCCCTTGCGCACAGGCAGCGGCACTTTCTCCCGCATACCGACAGTCTAAAAACCCCCTGGCATCCGGGCGCAAGCCTTTCTGCCGGGGGGCTTTCCAATCTGCCCGGCGGCGGCTGGAAGCTGCCGGGCAGTTCCGCTTTGTTCACAGAACCGCATCAAAGCAAATTCTTTTTTTTCAGCAGGAACCATGCTCCGCCGCAGGCAAGCAGTGCAAGCAGCGTGGGCATAAACCATATAAAATCAAAAGGCAAGCCACTCTGAATATTCATGCCATAAAAACCAAATACAATATTCGGGATCGTCATAATAATGGTGAGCACGGTCAGCACCTTCATAATGATATTCAGGTTGTTGGAAACCACCGAAGCATAGGCATCCATCGTGCCCGACAAAATATTGGAATAAATCCCGGCCATCTCAATCGCCTGACGAATCTCAATCAGCGCGTCTTCCAATAGATCACGGTCATCCTCATAGAGCTTGAGAATGCGGCCGCGCAGCAGTTTCTCCATCGTGACCTCATTGCCCTTGAGAGACGCTGAGAAATAGACCAGCGACTTAGAGAGCCCCAGCAGCTGAATGAGCTCCTCATTTTTCAGGGAATCATACAGCCGCCGCTCAATCCGGGTAAAATCACGCTCAATCAAACGCAAATCCTTAAGGAAGCGCCCGGCCACGCGCAGCAGGATCTGGAATACAAACCGCGTTTTCAGCGCCGTATGGACGTCCTTTACATTCCCCTCAGCGATCGAGCGGAGTACTGCCGTATCTTCCAGGCATACCGTTATGACCGCAGAGGGCATCACGATAATACCCATTGGCACAGTTGTGAAAATCTGGGTACTGCCGCCCCGTCCGCCGCCGTCCACCATCGGCGTATCGACGATCATAAGGATTTGCTCTTCTTCCACCTCGACCCGCGAGCTCTCCTCCGGGTCAAGCGCCGCATGGATAAAATCTTCTTCCACATGCAGCGTACCGGTCACCTGCCGCAGCTCCTCCGAGCTGGGATGCACAAGATTGACCCAACAACCCTCACAAATTGCAGGCACGGCCGTAACCCGGCCCTCTGTCGTCTTGTAGAATTCTACCATTGCTTACCGCCTTTCCACGGCGGCACAGGGGGACAGCGCCGCCGTTCGATCGTTTTTTACCGGGTCTTCGACCAGGTTCCGGACTCACGACGCAATCACCTCTCCTTCCTGAACGATATGCCGCCTGCGTGGTGCGGCTCTGCCTGAAAACAGCCCCTTTACAAATAATAAAGGAGCTGTTTTATTGTTTTAAATTAAAATGGGAATCGGCTCTTTGCCAATCAAAGCGGGGCGGTCCCCGCACCCAGCGCCAGCTTACTTATCAAAAATCTTCATCAGTACGTTGAACGCATCGTCATCCACGCCGGTTTCCTCGCTATCCTGTGCGCCGGCGCTGCTGCTGCGGTCAAACGGCGAAACAACACTGCTGGTGCTGGCCGCAGAAGTATAAAGCGGACTGGTCTTTTTCTTCTCCTCTACCGGAGGCTTGGCCGAATTCGGCGTCCCCTCAAACCCGGTAGCAATGACAACCACACGAATTTCGTCCTCCAGCGTATCGTCGATAGACGCGCCAAAAATGATATGCGCGTCAGGGTGCGCCGACTGCTGCACCATGGACGCCGCAACCTCGACCTCATCTAGGCCGACGTCATCCGAACCGGCAATGGACAGGATAACCCCCTTTGCACGGTCAATCGACGTCTCAAGCAGCGGGCTGGAAATCGCCATTTTGGCGGCCTCGGCAGCCTTATCCTTCCCTGCAGCCTTACCGGTGCCAATGTGCGCATACCCGGCGTCGCGCATGACCGCAGAGACATCCGCAAAGTCAAGGTTAATAAAGCCAGGGACGGTAATCAGCTCAGAGATATCGGCAACCGCCTGCCGCAGCACATTATCTGCAATTTCAAACGCGTTTTTAAAAGAAATTTTCTGCTCAGACACAAACTTAAGCCGCTCATTGGGAATGATGACGAGCGAATCAACATTGGCGTTCATCTCATTGATCCCCTGCAAAGCCTGATCAATGCGCTTGCGGCCCTCAAATTGGAACGGACGGGTTACCACGCCAATGGTCAGTATCCCCATATCCCGCGCAAGCTTGGCGACCACCGGAGCGCCGCCTGTGCCGGTGCCCCCGCCCATGCCGGCGGTGATAAACACCATATGCGCGCCCTCCAGCGCTTTTGTAATCGCCTCCTTGCTTTCCTCCGCCGCTTTGCGGCCGGTCTCGGGGTTGGAGCCAGCGCCCTGGCCCTTAGTCAGCTTTTCACCGACCTGAATGGTAACAGCAGCCTCAGAACGGGCAAGCGCTTGTTTATCAGTGTTAATCGCGACGAACTCAACGCCCTGCACGCCGCTCTGCACCATACGGTTGACTGCATTGCCGCCACCGCCGCCAACGCCTATGACTTTGATATTGACAACATTGTCGAAACCGCTTTCCATCTGAAATCCCATATTTGACGTCCTCCGTTTATGTTTTCGCTTCAAAAATATCGTTGAAGAAAAGTTAATTCCAATTGATGCCGCCCCTTCCGCGCGGAAGGAGCAAACCTTGTCTTTATAATTTTAACGCCTTTTCCCATCTTTTGCAATACAAGAATGCGTTTTTTGTGAAAAAAAATTGAAAAAACCGCCGTGTGTCCAACCTGTGCCGCCAAAGGCCCTGCAAAACCCGGCCCACATCAGCTGAACCGCCATGAACTGCTCCCAAAAAACGCCAAAAGCGGATAATTTATGCCTCTCCGGCGGAGCGCCGGAGGCTCTGCCCGCCGCACGCCTCCAAGCGTCTGCAGGGCAGGGCGCCGACCCATGACAGACACCCACTGCGCCGCCGGCCCGCCCCGCGCGGGTTGGCCGGGGCCGGCCGGCAACGAAACCAAACCAAGGCGCAACGGGGAAAAGCGACAAAACGGCCCCC
>CANPPM010000203.1 GCA_947575935.1 uncultured Butyricicoccus sp.
TGTCACAAGCTGTCCGGCGGGGACAAGCAGTATCTCCTTTGCGGTGGAACGCTGCCTGCCGGTTCTGCGGATTGCACAAAGAGGGGCGTTTGCCTTAGAGAAGCGCAGAGCCACGGGCGGCGGCGATTTCTTCACGAAGCCGCCGGTGAGTATCGTTGAACAACAGTTCTTGATTGTGACGGAAATAGGCGTCGCAGCCGAAATGTTCAATGAACCAGCTGGTATCATAGCCTGCTGTCAGTTCGGTGACAAAGAGCACCATTTCCTGCCCCTGTCCAAGGCTCTCTTCCAGGAAACGAAAGGCATTTTCCATCTGGGTTCCGGCTTTCGCCCCCAACGCGCTGCGCGTCTCTGTTTCTGTGTCAAACCATGTGCGCACCCGCTGCATGGCATCCTCCGGCGCGGTCACGTCTTCATGCCGCAGGCGGTCACGGTATGTCTCCAGGAGATGGATTTCACGCTGCATAAAATCCCGTCGTTCCGCCTCCAAACGTCCGGATTCCTGCGTGAGGCGCAGTTGGGTACGCAGTTCCTCAGACAGGCTTTCCAGCGCGGCCTGTGGGTCTGTCCCTTCGGTCAGGCGAGCGCGCAGCGACAGCAGCGTCTGATACAGTGCTTCGGTCAGCGCATCCTGCCGGCGGGCGGCGCGCGCTGTCTCAGACAGGCGCGCAAACAACAGTCCCAACACCGACAGCGCCTCGTCAAAGGGGGCGGCCCGCAGTTCAGACGCGGTGACCGGCTGCCAGTTTCCGTCCAGGATTTTGTCTACATGATACGCGCGTTGGTATTTATAATACAGCTCCAGATAGTTTGCAAAATCTTTGGCTACGCGCGGCAGCTGGAGATACTGACCGATTACCTCGCGCCCGGCATGCATCCCCAAGGATTCATATACGGTCAGCAGCTCGGACAGGTCTTCCCAGCCGCGCGCGGTTACAAACTGCAGTCCGTCCGCGGTCGTCTCGACGCGGTAAAAGCAGTCTTTTTTGAGATCCAGATAGGAGATAACCGCTCCATGCACGCCTTTGCGCACGGCATATTCCTTCCATACTGCAAAATCTTCTGTAACGTCGATGCGCCGGATGCGGTCGAGCGTCACCATGTCGAAGTCACGCACCGATTTGTTATATTCCGGCGGATTTCCCGCAGCTACAATCAGCCACCCTTCAGGGAGCCGCTGATTGCCAAAGGTCTTGCACTGCAAAAACTGCAGCATCATCGGCGCAAGCGTCTCTGAGACACAGTTGATTTCGTCCAGGAACAGAATACCTTCGCGCAGTCCGGTGCGCTCCATCAGCCGCCAGACGGAGGCCAGGATTTCACTCATTGTATATTCGGTGACCGCAAAATTTTCTCCGCTGTAAATCCGGTGCTCGATGAACGGCAGCCCGACCGCGCTTTGACGCGTGTGGTGGGTGATGGTGTAGGCAACCAGGCCAACCCTGTTTTCAGCGGCTGCTTGTTCCATGATCTGGGTCTTGCCGATCCCGGGTGGACCCATCAGCAGGATCGGCCGCTGCCGCACCGGCGGGATACGGTAGTTGCCCAGCGCATCCTTTGCCAGATAGGCTTTTAAGGTATTGGCGATCTCCTGCTTTGCCTGCTTGATGTTCATATGCTTTCTTCTCCTTCTGGATACAGCCAGGGCAGCAGCCCAGGGGCCGTCTCGTCTAAGCCGGATACCGCTTGTTCCAAACCGGATTCCGTCAGCACCAGCCGGATGGCCCAGGGCGGCATACGTACGGTTAAGGGCGGTTCTTCCAGCAGGACGAATGCGGTATCATACGGCGGCCGTTTGTCTGGATAAATCCCCATGCCGTCTGTAAAGTATACCAGCCCGCGCAGCGAGGGAAGCGCCCCTTCTTTCTGCAGACGCGCGACGTGTTCGAATACTGGGCGGAAATCGGTGGAGCTGCCGCCCGACAGTGTAAAATGCTCCATATACTCGCGCAGTGCATCGAGGCTGCGGATTACCGTATCCGCACGCAGCCTGTCATCGCACTGCAGGATGCGGATATGCATCCTATGCGTAAAGGTCTCCGTGCTGCGCAGGATCGCATAGGTGCAAGCGAGAAACTGTCGCACCAGTTCGCCGGAGGTTGACATTGAGGTGTCAACAGCGATTACAAAATCTTCAATCCGCCGGTCTTCCCTTGTTTCAAGCGGTTCAATCAGGGGCAGGTTGCCATACAGCTGCAGCCCGTAGGTGTAAAAGACATAATCAAACCCGTCCCCATCGATTGCCAGGATTTCGCGCGGCGCGGCAAAGCGCCGTAGAAACGCCCGATAATCGACATCGTCGCGGATTGCGGCCCGCAGCTGTTCCAGCACATCCCCGCCGCCCTCTGCCTGGCTGGCCAGCATGGTTTCCATACCGGTCTGTGCCTTTTCGGACAGGCTGCGCCAATGCTTGTCCTGCCGTTCGTCCCGCTCGCGGTCATCTTGTTCGTCTGGGGCCCATAGGCTGTGATCGTCTGCAAAAAAACAGGTTTCCAACTGTGCAAGTTCATATTCAGACGGACGCAGCCGCAGCAGATGGCGGTAAATGCCTTCAGCTGTCAGCACCGGCATGCTGCGCAGGCATTCGTTGTAGAATTTCTGCCGCTTGGGGCCGGCGCTTTGGCGCAGGCAGGGGGAGTCCAACCCATCCAGGATGCTCTCAACCGCTGTATCACAGGCTAGATCCCAAAGCCGCGGCGCCAGGCCTTGCTTTTTTGTCAGGTGCCGCAGCATACAGTGCAGGACAGTATGCAGATAGATCCGGTTCGTCAATATGGGCGAGCGAAGAAAGCGGTCGGACAGATAGGCCCCGCTGTACCACAGCATTTCGCCGTCGGTGGCAAGCGTCTGTGTGACGCCACCCCCAGGCTGAAAACGCAGCGCGCATAGTGCCGCATCGAGATAGGGCAGGTGCATATATAATTCGTTGCGGGCGGAGAACAAAATATCTTGTCCAATAGCCTGAAGCGGTCGCGCGTCCGCCATACGCCACACCTCCGTTATAAATCAAACGTTTTTTTTGCCGGCCTGCGCCGGTGCTGTTCCTCCAACAACAGCGCGACTGTCTGTGTATCCCCCTGCCTGCGGGCCAGGGCGCATAATTCGGCCAGCAATCCTGGCTGCGGTGCAGTCCATTGCAGCAGTTGCTGCAGGCCCTCGGTATCCTGTACGGCCAGCCGCCAGCGCAGTGCTTCCGCCGTATGGGCGCGCAGATATGAAAGATACTGCGTGCGTGCCGCTTCACCTAAGGCAAGCGGATACCGCAGGCGGTACCATGCGATTCGCAGAGCGGTCTCTGCCTCGTGTTCAGCGTACAGAAAGCTGTCCCATAGACGATCATAAGCTGCCGGGTCAAACTGCTTTTGCGTGAAGCAGTGGTGATAGGGATATCCTGCCCCCAAAATATGCAGGTCAAAATGGTGTGCAGGACAGTTTTCCTCATAGCTTTCGATATATTCAGGAAAGATCAGCCGGGCGCTCTGACCGTCCGGTTCCATAACGGTTATATCAAGTTCGCGTGTCAGCACGTCGTTCAGGTATGCGAGCGTTTCGCCTTGCGCGGCGTCTTCGCGTGTCAGCCGGAACGTGCCCAGCGCGCGGCAGTTCATAAACACATTGCCGCCCCACTGCTGAATATGATCATACAGGATAAGCGTGTGCAGCTGTCCGCAGTTCAAAAATGCATAGTTGCCAATGCGCAGTAGTGTACGCGGCAGCGTCAGCACACACAGACCATGGTTGTCCCATCCGGCTTCGCAGGGGGCGCCGGTGATGACGACAGTTTCCCCGTCGGCATCCCGCGTACCGGCAGCCAGTGCGTGTCCGCCCAATACGGTCACAGGCAGGCCAAACAGGGTGTCGGGCAGGACGGCTTTCGTGTCGCAGGTGACGGCCCGAAGGATGGTCACCGCACCGGCTTCCCGCCGGACAGTCAGTCTCCAATTGCTGATGCCGCTGACGATCGTTTCCATGATAATCGTTCTCCTTCCGGATCGTTTTAAGGAAAAGCACCTGTGCAGCCGTCTAAAAATGCCGGCGGTCATGCAGGATACGGATAAATTAAGAAAGAATCGGGGCAAAGCCGCAGTAAAACCCTCTTCTGCAGGAACTATGGTTGGAAGCGCGGCTGTGCGCAGCGTCAACGCAGAGAGGCCCTGCATTCTGGCCGGATGCACCCCCAGTATATCATAGTTTATTGGAAAACAAAAGCGTTGGGTTGCGCCGGCCCCTTTTGAGAAAAGCGCTGCAGAATCTTGGGCAAGTTCAAAAACGCGGGAACCCCCTCTCGGGACTTGGGGCAGTAGGAACAAAATTTTATATTTTAGCAGTATTTTATTTTGTATTGTGCTGTTCAGGAGAGATAATCACTCCGATTGTTCGTAATTTTCTGCCAGGGGCAGGCTTGTTATTTTGAAGCGGAGACAAAATTTTTGAGATTGCAGAAACAGTATTTTCCAGCTCTTCATCCGTGAGATAAACATAGGACAGTGAAAAACCTGATTTGTCGTTTTTAATATCAATGCCTGGTGTATCGCAATAAGTCTGAAACTGCTTCGCAAAGGTCAAAATGTACTGTAAAAACATTTGCATATACATTTTTCCTGAGTTATCATCCGTCATGGCATTGGCGTCATTCAAATCAAAGGTTACGGCATACGTCTTTTCAACGGTTCCTCTAATCGGTGTTTCATTTACAACCTTAAGTATGCCATCTTCGGTCATTCGCTTTAAGTGCCGATATAGTGTGGTTTGCGGAATATCCACACACTTTTCAGCGAGCGATTTTGCAGTTGTCTCCCCGCTTTTTAGTATGCCAATCAGCAACCTGCATTTTATTGGATTAGAAATACACTCCATAATTTTGAGACTTAGATGCTGCTTATCCATGAAGAACACGCTCCTTTCTTTGAAAATATTACCATGATGAAAATAAAAAGTCAATCACCTGATGAATCTCTTGACTTTTTATTTCCAACATGATAATATAATCATAAAGGAAATAAATGAGGTTCCTTTTTGGGTATGCGAGTATCCACAATATCATCATTTATGGGAGGGATTTGTGAATGGACGTTTTATTGAAGCTGTTACCACTGTTCATTCCGATTTTCGTGTTGGAAATTATTCTCGCTGTGGCTGCGGTGCGGCATCCATATGATCGGTTTGACAGCAAGGCGTTTGGGCTGGTCTTGGTTCTCGTGCTCCTGTTTATTGGACCGATTCCTTACTTTGTTGTTGGCAGGGGGGATGAACAGTGGATGTGCTGACAATACAGGGCTTGTCAAAAACCTTTGGCGGGCAGAAAATCATTGACAATTTGCATATGTCCGTACCACAGGGAAGTGTTTTCGGTTTCATCGGCCAAAACGGAGCCGGAAAAACAACGACCAT
>CANPPM010000204.1 GCA_947575935.1 uncultured Butyricicoccus sp.
AGATACGGCGCTGGACTTTATTGGCGGCTTGCTGAAGCATGCGCCTTCCCTCTGTGCAATTACCAATCCCTCAACCAACTCGTTTAAACGCCTGGTACCTGGGTTTGAGGCGCCGGTGACCATCGGTTATGCGACGGCCAACCGCTCTTCAGTGATCCGTATTCCTGCCTATGCAAAGACCCCTGCGCAGAAGCGCTTTGAGCTGCGCAATCCCGACGCAACCTGCAATCCATATTACGCATATGCGGCAATTCTGATGGCGGGACTGGACGGCATTCAGAACCGGATTGACCCGCATGCCAATGGCTGGGGTCCGTACGACTTTAACCTTTTCAATCTGTCAGATGAGGATAAAAAGCGGATCCAGGGGCTGCCAACCTCGTTGGGCGAAGCGTTGGACGCGCTGGAAAGGGATCACGAATACCTAACCCGCGGCGGCGTATTCCCGGAAGAACTGATTCGGAATTGGGTTCGGATCAAACGTGAGGAGGAACTGACGATCTCTCGGATTCCGACCCCGGCAGAGTTCCAGTATTATTATACGCTCTGACAACCGGCTTCCTCGTTTCCGGCATGCGCTGCGCCGTGAAACTTTTTTCGATCGCATAAATCCGCCAATGCGGCTTTTGGCCGTATTGGCGGATTTTTATGGGTCAGGCAATTTTCTGATGGAAAGCGCGAAACGCGGCGGACGCTCTGCTCTCCACGGTAAACGGGAAGCGATTCAAGTTCCCTCTTTTCTATTTGGCTTCCTTTTTATTTTTAATAGTTTGATAAAATCATCAAATAAAGAAGCGTCTGTCGGCTCGAACATCATCCATTTTCCGTCATGGTACGTTTGTGTTTCATCATAGATTCGTTGAACTTCTTTTGTGTAATTTTGTCTGTCTTTTTCAAATTTTAGGCGTTCGTCTTTCCCTAAGATCACCATAAATCCGATAGCGTTTTCTCTTGCATATAATGCACATAACGTTTTACCGCCCCGGCGGTATTTATATTCATATGTCCATGCCTTCCCGCCTTGATTCCACAAACAATCCATATCATATTGCGCATCAATAAAAGCACATAATTGATTCCATACTTCATATAAGGGTTTTCCAATTAGAGTTGTCATTTGTTCTGCAGTCGGTATCCTGTCAAGCATAATGGCCTCCTTCTCGCTTCTCGTTTGTTGTTTCCATTCCCACGCCGCGCGCTGCCCGTAGGCTGTTCAGATGCGCCTGGATTGTAATCGACGCGCCATCTGCATCTGTTGGTTAAGGGGGGATATCGTATGTAGGCGTTTATGAATTTTAGAGGTACGTCCATCAACCTCGGATTTTTCAATTTCATTGCCTCCATAGATGCGCGTTTCTGATTTTCCTATGATACCACAAACTCGAAAACGTGGCAATAGCGGGCATTTCTGTCGGCATGGTCGCCCCTTGCCGGCGGCGAATTTCCAACCCAGGCGACGCGCGCCCTCCGCCAAAAGGCATATTTTTTTGAATACAACAGACTTCTAAAATTTATAAAAAATTATAATAGATTGAAAATCACGGCATAAAGTGACCGGAATTTTATCATCTTTTATACAGGAGTTCATTTCAATTTGACTCGCTCAAAAAATTTTGGCATTCTTGGCGCGGTTATACAAAAAAGGGGCTTTTTTTATCCTCTGTTTTGTGATATATTAGGAAGAAGAGAGTTGACATAAGACCGGATGGCGGCAAGCTGTCCCGGAATTTTTCTGAAAGGGAATGCCATATGGATTCCGCTGCACTGACGCGAACTGATATTTTAACGTATGCCAAAGAACGGTTTGGCGCCGATCCGGACTATCCATGGGAACGGACGCCGGACTGCGCGGTCCTGCGGCATAAAGAAAACCGAAAATGGTATGCGCTGATCATGAAGGTTGGGCGGGCTCGCCTGGGGCTTCCCGGAGAGGGCGGCATTGAAATTCTCAATCTGAAGTGTGACCCGGTTTTGATTGGGGCGCTGCGCGCCCGGCCGGGGTTTCTGCCCGCCTATCACATGAATAAAGAACGTTGGATTACGCTGCGGCTCGACGGTACGGTTAGCCGTGAAGAAGGCCTTCAGTTGCTGGAAATGAGTTTTGCTTCTACGCAGGGGACCTGGAAACGAGCGCCAAAGCAGAATAGATAACCTAAGGAAAATGGAGGAAACGCACCATGAAAAAGATCATCGCGATTGGCGAGCTGCTGATTGATTTTGTCCCAGAGGAAAAGGGCTGCGCGCTGCGTGAGGTCGCACATTTTGAGCGCGTGGCAGGTGGCGCGCCCGCCAACGTGGCGTCTGCGGTCAGCCGGTTGGGCGGTGCGGGCGTCATGGTCTCGCAAGTCGGCAAAGATGCTTTTGGCGATCATATCATTGACGTCCTGCAGCAAAATGGCGTGGATACTTCGTGGGTCTATCGAACAGGGCGCGCCAATACGGGGCTTGCGTTTGTGTCGCTGGATGCAACCGGGAATCGTGAATTTTCGTTCTTCCGCAACCCCAGCGCCGATCTGTTTCTGACGCCGGAGCAGATTCGTCCGGAGATGCTGGCGGAAGGGGGCGCGCTCCACTTTTGTTCGGTGGATTTGGTCGATTATCCTGTCAAACAGGCGCATAAACGCGCCGTTGGGCTTGCACGTGAGCAAGGGCTAATGGTTTGCTTCGATCCCAATGTGCGGCTGCCGCTGTGGGATGCGCCGGACGCCTGCCGGGAAGCCATTCGTGAATTCTTGCCGTATGCAGATATTGTGAAGCTGTCAGACGACGAGCTGGAGTTTGTCACCGGTTGCCGCAGCGAGGCAGAGGCGGCGGCATTGCTGTTTGGGATGCATTGCCGGTTGCTGCTGGTGACGCGCGGCGCCGAAGGCTCGGCGGTATATACGCCCTCTGCCTCCGCGTCGCGGGCAGCCCTATGCGTCCCGGTGACGGATACGACCGGCTGTGGGGATTCCTTCATTGGCTCTTTCCTGTATCAGCTGGTGCGGGATGGGGTGACACGGGAATCCCTGCCCGGACTCTCTGAGGCTGCACTGGGAAAATACCTTGATTTTTCGGCATGCTATGCTTCGCTGACGGTGCAGCAAAAGGGGGCTGTCATGGCGACCCTCAGCGAATTGCTGCAGGCATATCCTGCGCTTGCCTGACAGCCGCGCGGATACCGGCAGGATCAGAAAAAGGAGGCAGCCCTCCTGCATCCCGTGTGGCGGTCACGCCGCCGGTATGTAGGATCCAGGTCTGCCAAGGCTTCTTTTGTTGGCTACGGCAATCGGCCGTCCATGATACAGAGGAAGATGCTGCGCCAATGGAGCGCGATCATCCGGCGGCCGGCCCGGCTGCAAGAGGAATTGTGCTGTTTGTAGAACCTTTCCAAACAGCCCCTGGCTGCGCTCCATTTGGCCGGATCTTCCATCAAAAGAAAGTGAAGGAGTGTTCGTAAATGATTCGTTTGCAGGGTAAGGGTGTATCTACTGGCGTAGCCGCCGGCCCGCTCTATTTTTACCGCCGGGGCGGCGGGGATATTGAGAGGCATGAGATTCAAGACACCGCAGCCGAGCTGGAACGGTTCGAGTCAGCGCGCCTGACTGCGATTGAACAGCTCAAAGGGCTGTATGACAAAGCATTGGCAGAAGTTGGCGAAGAAAGCGCGATGCTCTTCGAGGCCCATCAGCTGATGCTGGACGACCTCGATTACATTGAAAGCATTCAGGGGATTATCAATGACAAGGTCAATGCGGAGGCCGCTGTCGCTGATACGGCGAATGTCTTTGCAGAAATGTTTGCGAACATGGACGACGCGTACATGCAGGCGCGGGCAGCCGACGTGCGGGACATTTCCACCCGTGTCATCGGCATCCTGAGCGGTGCGGTTGCGGGCGGTATTGATTCTGACGTGCCGGTTATCCTGGCGTCCGACGATCTGGCCCCCTCTGAAACGGTGCAGCTGGATAAGTCTAAAATCCTGGGTTTTGTTACACGCGGCGGTTCAGGCAATAGCCATACGGCAATTCTGGCCCGCACGATGGGTATCCCCGCAATCTGCGGCGTGGGGGATGCGCTGGCCGACGCCTATGAAGGCAAGGCGGTCCTGATTGACGGCCAGACCGGCGAAGTCGTTTTTGACGCCGACGCGGCAACCAAGGACCGTCTGCTGAAAAAGCAGGCCAAAGAACGTGCGCTGAAGGATCTGCTGGAGAAACTGAAAGGGCAACCCAACGTAACGGTCGACGGCAAGAACATTATGGTTTACTGCAACATCGGTTCGCCCGACGACGTCGATGCAGTGCTGAAGAACGATGGCGGCGGTATCGGCTTATTCCGTTCGGAGTTCTTGTATCTGCAGAACGATGATTATCCGACTGAGGAACAGCAGTTCCAGGCATACAAAACGGTTGCCGAACGCATGGGCGGCAAGCGTGTGATTATCCGTACGCTGGATATCGGCGCAGACAAGCAGGCCGATTACTTCCAATTGGATCCGGAAGAAAACCCGGCGATGGGGCTGCGCGCGATCCGTATCTGCCTGACCCGTCCAGAGGTCTTCCGTACCCAGCTGCGCGCGCTTTACCGTGCGTCGGCATACGGCAAAATCGCAATTATGTTCCCCATGATTACTTCTGTTTGGGAAGTGCAGGAAATCAAGCGGATTTGTGCCAATGTCCGTGAAGAGCTGACGCGCGAGGGTATCCCGATGGCCGATTACGTCGAGCTTGGCATCATGATTGAGACCCCGGCGTCCGTTATGCTGAGCGACCGCCTTGCGAAAGAGGTTGATTTCTTCTCTGTGGGAACCAATGACCTGACCCAGTACACGCTGGCGGTCGACCGTCAGGGCCAGAACCTGGACCGGTTTTTTGACGCGCATCATCCAGCAGTACTCCGCATGCTGAAGATGGCAGCGGACAACGCACATGCGGCAGGCATCTGGATCGGCATTTGCGGCGAGCTTGGCGCAGACGTCGAACTGACAGAAACCTTCCTTGCCATTGGTATCGACGAGCTGTCGGTATCCCCGTCCTCTGTCCTTCCGCTGCGCAGCACCATCCGTTCGATTGACAGCACGGTCAAGCGGGACGAGATTCTGGCAGAGCTTGCCCGGTAACCCCAGAAAAACACCGCGCGCCGCATTCGGGCAAAGGCGGGCGCAATACGGCGGCAAAAGCGTGTTATGCCGGTTAACAAGACCAGTCAGACGCTGTGACACATCGATTTTTTATGACCTGTGTACCGGCAGAGACGTGTGTTTTTGTGAGAGGGAAGCATTTTGATGCAGGCGGCGCAGCCCCCCATTCAGGGGGTGCGCCGGCT
>CANPPM010000205.1 GCA_947575935.1 uncultured Butyricicoccus sp.
GCTTCTTGGGGATGGCAGCCGATATGGCATTCACCTTTCCTATAAGGACCAGCCTTCTCCGGATGGATTGGCACAGGCATTCATTTTGGGCGAGCAATTTATTGGCGGTGACCGGTGCGCCATGATTTTGGGGGATAACATCTTCTATGGCGCGGGATTGGGGATGCACCTTCGGAAAGCCGTTCAGCAGGAGCAGGGCGCGACCGTATTTGGGTATTATGTGGAGGATCCGCAGCGGTTCGGCATTGTGGCGTTTGATGATGCGGGCCGCGCGGTGTCGATTGAGGAGAAACCGGAGCATCCTAAATCGAATTACGCTGTAACAGGTTTGTATTTTTATGACCAGAAGGTGTGTGAGCGTGCAAAGGCATTGAAGCCCTCCGCGCGCGGAGAGCTGGAAATTACAGATTTAAACCGAATATATCTGGAAGAAGGCAGTTTGAACGTGGTTACGCTAGGCCGCGGGTATGCGTGGCTCGACACAGGTACGGTAGAATCCCTGTCGGAGGCGTCCGAATTTGTGCGTGTAATCGAATCCCGTGAAGGGATTCAGATTTCCGCCTTGGAAGAGATTGCGTTCCAGAACGGTTGGATTACGAAGACGGAACTTGAGTCCGCCGCTGCTGCTTATGGAAAATCGCCTTATGGCCTCCATTTGCAGAACGTCTCGGATGGGAAATATATCTACTGAGGTGTAGTATGACATTTACAGAAACAAAGCTCGACGGCGTTTATATTGTGGAACCGGCAGTGTTCGGCGATCATCGTGGATTTTTTATGGAGAGCTGGTCCGGACGGGAATTCGACAAGGCGGGCCTGCATTATGATTTTGTACAGGATAACCATTCTTCTTCCGATGTGAAGGGAACGCTCCGCGGCATTCACTTTCAAAAGGGGGATAAAGCACAGGCAAAGCTTGTCCGCTGTACCCAGGGGGCTGTTATGGATGTTGCCGTTGACCTGCGCCCGGAGAGCATAACCTATAAGCAGTGGGTAGCGGTTGAATTATCGGCTGAAAATAAAAAGCAGTTGCTCATTCCGAGAGGCTTCGGACATGGGTTTCTCACACTAACCGACCATGTGGAATTCCTATATAAGGCAGACAACTATTATGCGCCGGAAGCGGATGGCGGCATTCGCTGGAACGATCCGGAGTTGGCGATTGACTGGGGGATCGAGCATCCGATTCTTTCGCAAAAGGATCGGGTTTCTCCATGGCTGAAGGACGCGGAAACCGGATTTTAAGGAGTTTACATATGAAAATGCTGATTACTGGCGGCGCCGGGTTTATTGGGAGCAATTTTATTGTTTGTATGAGAAAATGGCATCCGGACCATACGCTGGTTTGTCTGGACAAGCTGACTTATGCTGGAAACCTTGCGACGTTAAAACCTGTGATGGATGAACCAGGTTTCAAATTCATAAAAGCAGATATCGCGGACCGGGAAGCGGTTTATGGGGTGTTTGAGGCAGAAAAGCCGGATGTTGTAGTAAATTTTGCGGCAGAAAGTCACGTAGACCGGTCGATTGAAAATCCGTCGGTGTTTTTGGAGACGAATGTTATGGGGACGCAGGCGCTTCTGGATGCCTGCCGGAAATACGGTATTCAGCGGTACCATCAGGTTTCGACGGACGAGGTATATGGAGACCTTCCTCTGGACCGCCCGGAGCTGTTTTTCACCGAGCAGACGCCGCTGCATACCTCGAGCCCATATTCGGCTTCCAAAGCGTCAGCGGATTTGCTGTGCAATGCCTATCACCGTACCTATGGGCTCCCGATTACCATCAGCCGCTGCTCGAATAACTACGGTCCCTATCAATTCCCGGAAAAGCTGATCCCGCTGATGATCGCAAACGCGCTTGCGGATAAGCCCCTGCCGGTTTATGGGGAAGGCTTGAATGTGCGCGACTGGCTGTATGTGGAAGACCATTGCGCTGCAATTGATTTGATTTTGCAGCAGGGGAAGATTGGTCAGGTTTACAACATCGGCGGTCACAATGAAATGAAGAACATTGACATTGTGAAAATGATTCTTTCTATTTTAGGAAAGCCGGAAAGCCTGATTACATATGTTACCGACCGGAAGGGACACGACATGCGTTATGCAATCGACCCAACGCTGATTCATAGCGAACTAGGCTGGCTTCCTGTCACGAAGTTTGAAGATGGAATCAGGACAACCGTGCAGTGGTATCTGGACAACCGTCCGTGGTGGGAGAGGATCATTTGTGGGGAGTATCAGGCTGACAATGAACGAATGTTTACAAACTGAAAAGCCGCTGATATCAATCTTAATGGCTATTTATGAGCCCAATTTGGAATGGCTGAAAGAGCAATTGGATTCATTAGAGAAACAAACTTATCCGAATTTAAAACTTTATATCCGTGATGATTGCTCACAAAGGGTTCACTTTTCAAAAATCGAGGCTTGTGTACGCGCCTGTATTACTAGATTTCCGTACACCATTCAGCGAAACGAATCTAATTTAGGTTCCAATCGTACTTTTGAACGTTTGACTACGGAAGCGCAAGGGGAGTACTTTGCTTACTGTGATCAAGATGATATTTGGCTGTCCCAAAAGTTAGAATTTTTGCTTCAAGAGGCAGAGCGCGCGACAGCATTGTTAGTTTGTTCCGATATGTATATCATCAACGAAGAACGCAAGCGGATTGCGGACAGCATTACGTGTGTGCGCAGGCATCATATATTTTACAGTGGCGCCGGATTGGCAGAGAAACTTTTGTTTCATAATTTTGTGACTGGCTGTACGATGCTTGTCCAGGCAGAAGCGGCGAAATCGGCAGTACCGTTTTGTCCGCATATGGTGCATGACCATTATTTGGCGTTATGGTGCTCCGTACATGGAAGAATTCAAAGCGTGCGGGAGCCGTTGATCCAATACCGGATCCATCGAAATAACCAGACTTCCTTACTTGCAGGGGTGAAGGACAAACAAAGTTATGGGAAAATTCGGATTGAAGCGATGCTTTTGCGGTTCCGGTGGCTTCAGAAACATTTTTCTTGCAGCCCCGCACTACAGGAGAAGCTGAAAGACGGAATCTGCTGGCTGGAAGCGCGGCTGGCGAACTGGCAACATGCCGGCGGAAAACGAATCATTTGGAAGTACCGGAGATTCAGCCCTTTTCCGTCCATTTTTGAAATTTTTGCGGTTTGGATGCCGGAGCCTGTTTTTCAGCTTTTTATTGTAGGTGGAAAACGGAATGTTATCTAAGGAGGGAGCAGCGTGAAGGTTCTAGTGACAGGCAGCGGCGGCCAGCTCGGTTATGACGTATGCCGCGTGCTTATGGCGCAAGGTATAGAGCATAAAGGGGTAGATATTTTAGATTTTGATATTACGGACCGAGTACAGACACAGCGTTCTATGGAAGCGTATCATCCGGATGCCGTGATTCATTGCTCTGCATGGACCGCTGTGGATGCCGCTGAGGATATGGCGGAGAAGGTGTATGCGGTCAACAGTTATGGTCCGAGGTATCTTGCGGAAGCTTGTAAAAAAATAGATGCAAAGATGCTTTATATTTCTACAGATTATGTTTTTCCAGGGACTGGAGAACGGTTTTACCAACCGGATGATCCGACTGGGCCGCTCAGCGTCTATGGAAAAAGCAAATTGGACGGGGAATTCGCGGTGCGTGAATTGCTGGATCGTTTTTTCATTGTGCGGACCTCTTGGGTATTTGGTAAAAATGGAAACAATTTTGTGAAAACGATGTTAAAGCTTGCGGAGAAGAAACAAGTGATTGATGTGGTAGCAGATCAGATTGGAAGCCCCACATATACGGCAGATCTTGCTTCGCTGCTGTGTGAAATGATTCAAACGGATCTGTATGGCGTTTATCATGCCACGAATGAAGGGATCTGCTCCTGGGCGGGATTTGCGCAGGAAATTTTTCGGCAATCCGGGAAAGCGGTACAGGTAAACCCTGTCCCAACCAGCGCATATTTTTCGAAGGCGGCGCGCCCGCTGAATTCCCGCATGAGTAAGAAGCGGCTTGAGGAACAGGGGTTCAAACGATTGCCGGTATGGCAGGATGCGCTGCGCAGATATTTATCGGAATTGGAAAGGTTGTCAGACAATTGAATACGAAGAAAATGCGGAAGGGATGCTTGATCGTACTGGTTCTGTATGTAATCTTCGCGTTTTTGTTCTATTGGATCGCCGGAGATCAGCTCCGTTTTCAGGAGATGGAAACGGATTCTGTGCATGCGGAAGAACTGGTAGGCGAAACGGTGCAGGGCATGGAGATCCGGCAGCCGTTTATTGCAAAATCGGAGGAATTGCTCAGCGTTTCCGTGAAATTGTCTACATATGCGCGGGAAAACACTTCGTTTTTCCAGGTGCATGTTCTAGATGAAACGGGGAGAGCGCTTGCACAGGTGGAAGTTTCAGCCCTTGCGCTGGAAGACAATGGGCTGCAGGAGTTTGCGTTTGATCAGCCAATCCCAGTCACACCTGGCGGGCGGTATGAACTAATCCTCACTTCTCCGGACGCGACGCCAGGTAACGCAGTTACCGCATGGTACGGCAGCACAGTGGCGCTCGCGCGTGGGGAAGCTGCACTGGAAATTGAAGAGGAAAATAGGCTTTCGGTCGACGGAGAAAAGCTGTCTGGGATGTTGTGTTATTCGCTGCATGGCCGGAGCGCTTTGTGGCTTGGGGAAGTTTATTGGCAGTTGGCGGCGGCGTTTGGCCTTTTGCTGGCCGGATATGCTGCATATTTGATCCATGCGGTTAGAAAGCAAAAGAATACTTTAGTGCTGCGGATGGTTTCAGCCTTTCAGAGATATGGATATTTAATGCGGCAGCTGATCGCGCGCGACTTTAAAACGAAGTATAAACGGTCAATATTAGGCGTGTGCTGGAGCCTCTTAAATCCGCTCCTGACCATGTTGGTGCAGTATATCGTTTTCTCGACGCTGTTTAAATCTGACATTCCGAAATTTCCGCTGTATTTGTTGATCGGGATTGTCTGTTTTAATTTTTTCAGTGAATCAACCAGTATGGCGCTTCAGTCGATTGTTGGAAATACTGCATTGATTACGAAAGTGTATGTGCCAAAATACATTTATCCGGTTTCACGGGTATTTTCCAGTACAATCAACCTGTTGTTGTCTCTGATTCCGCTTTTGCCTGTTATGCTGCTGACACAGGCGCCGTTACGGCCTGCCATCATCCTATTGCCCTTTGGGCTGATCTGCTTGATCGCGTTCAGCATCGGCATCGGGTTTATTTTGGCAACTTTGATGGTGTTCTT
>CANPPM010000206.1 GCA_947575935.1 uncultured Butyricicoccus sp.
CCGCTCGCCGGTCAACATATCGAGATCCGAATGACAGATTGCCGCGTAAGCAACCTGTACCAGCACCTCCTCTTCCCCAATCACAGGTTTGGGCGCGTCAATAACGCTGTACTCCCCTGGCTTCCGAATTTCAAACGCTTTCACAGAGACTCCCTCCTTTAGCGGCCGCTTTTCCAACGGTCAAACCGCTCCTTAATCAAATCATAATTCCGATTGCGAACCACCGGATCGTCATCCCAAAAAACGCTGAAAATCATCCGGCAATCTGCGCGAATCAGCATATCAATGATGTCAAGATCGGCGATATCGCAGCGAGCCTGCACAGGGATGCCTGTGCCGCCGAACGCTTCGGCAATTTTTTCCGGGATCGCCGGACCCGGATCCCAAACGGAACTAATGGCCAGATCGATCATAGACAAATTTTCATATTCTTTCACCATCGCAAAGTTGTGATGCCACCGCCCGCAGGAGTGCATGCCCACGCCGCCCAATTCACGGGCAATCCGCTCATCGTAAGGCCGGCCGAATTCCTCATAAAAATCACGCCCAACCAGCGCCAGCATGTCAGCCGACAGGCTGATACCATGCATCAAAGACGGCGACCACATCGTATGCCCAGGCATAGCGGGGTGCGCACATAACGCGCGCTGCTTCCGGCTAAACGCAATGATCAAGTCGGTCAGACCATCGAGGACCCGATGCATCTCCTCAGGATAATCAGCCGCCTCCGTGAGCATCCAAGTCACATCACAAATAAGGCTCATCGTACTCAGCGGCGACTGCGTATCAGTGGCCGCAATGCGAACCTGCCCCTTTGTTTGCTCATTAAAATACTCCGTGGTTTCCAGTACCATACGCAGCATCTTGGATTGCTCAATCCGCGGCGTTTCCAGTCGCTTCAGCCCCTCAATATCGTCCACAATGGTGTGCGTCCATGGCGCGTCGGTCTCACCCCAGTCAAATGGACAGCCATAAGCCTCAGCAAATACGCCGATACCGTGCCAAGGTTCCAAATGCGGGATTTGGTCATTCTTTGCTGCAAGGGTCTGTGTAATGCCCTCCAACTGATTTTCCAGCATCCGTTTCCGATCCCGGCAGTCAAAACTATAGGTATTCGGACCCAAATTCCACTGCATTACAGGCAGAAAATCCCCCCTGTGAAAGCCCTTCGCGCGGGCTTCCATATCCTCACACGCATGCAAATACCTGTCATAATTAAATTCGTCAGGACGCATGATCAATCCTCCTTTTCCGCATCATAAAACGCGGTATTCTTCCCCCACTGCCAACACTTTCGGCCGGAGCGGCGGCTCCTTCTGCAGGCAGGCCTCCACAAATCGCATCGGGTCTCCGCCATGCTCCTTAAACATCCAGTAATGACAGGGAATCACGACTTTTGGCGTCAGCATTGCTGCAATCTCAGCGGCCTGCTGCGCATCTGGATTGCCAAACTGACCGTTAATCGCCACCAAAAGCACATCAAAATCCCGATATCCCATCGTATAATCAGAATACTGGTCATGGTAAGTCCCGTCGCCTGCAAAGAAAATAGATTTCTCGCCCAGCTCCAGACTCACGCCGATCGCGTCAGGCGACTGGTCGCCGTGGTCAGCGACCACGGCACGCAGATGCACCGCCCCACAGTCCAACTCCATCCCCCGATCCAGCCGGACGAAGCGCCCAACGTCCAGCCCCTGCTGCTCGGCAAAAGCAATCACAGAGGAGGGCCCGATGATTTTCAAATCTGGCAAACGTTCCAGCCAGACAGGGATTGACTTCACATCAAAGTGATCACCGTGGTCATGGGTACTGATTAAATAATCTAACTCCAAATCCTCCGCGCGGCAAGGAGGCAGCGTTAAACGCTGGAACGCGTCGTTTTCTCCCCGGCAAGCATCGGAAAGATACAAATCAATACCGATTCGCAGCGACTGATACGTAATTACGAACCCCGCGCCGCCCGTCCATGCCAGCCTAACGACTCCATCCGCCGGGGCATGTTTCCAATCCATCAAAGCAGATAACCTCCTCGTAAAGTCCGTTATAGATTCATGTACACCGGTTCAAACAGATTTCCCCAAAACTGCGGCAGATCTGGCTTTATATCCTCCAACCGCTCTTTAGCGGTCCCGCCGCCGTTACACGATGCATTTTCGCCTGACGGCGGCAGCCCTTGCTATCCGATACGAAGCAATCTCTTATCCGGCGTTAATCGCCTCCATCACAATGTTATTGACGCTGCGCCAGCCATCATAATTGTCCATGCTGACGATTTCATTATTGGTAATCTCAATATACTCCATCGTATCCAGCTTCCCGTCGAGCAGATAGTCTACTGCCTGATAGCAATTGGTATACCCAGCGGAATAGACGCCCTGTTCCAGCAGGCAAACGTTGGTACCGTTTTCAAGACAGTCCAGATGGGTGGAGGTAGCATCAATCCCGGCAACATACATCTGATCGGTTACGCCAAATTCTTTAAAAACGGTCGCTGCGGAAACGCCCGCCTCACCGGTATAGGCGATCCAAATATTCCAGGAGGAATCGGCCTGATATGCATTCGAAATCGCCTCAATCTGAGTCGCGCTATCGGTGGTAACGATAACGGTTTTCACATCTACGCCAAGTTCTTGGCAGATTTTCGTGGTCGCATCCACAATAATTGTTTCGTTATCGGTATTGCCCTGCGACATAATGACAATCTTCGGGGTTTCACCCTTTGCCTTGACATAATCGACCATGTAACGGGTGACCTTCGCGCACTGCTCGTCGGTGTCATTGACGCACCATGCCGTAACCTGATCGTCAAACTCGGGCATATGTGTGCCCCACCAGGCGAAAATAGGGACATTTTTGCTCTTGGCGTACTCCCACGCATTGACAGTCGAGGTTGCATTGTAGCCAGGACACAGAATGGCGTTATAACCCTCGTTTACCCCCTGCTCGATCATACCGTTAAACTCTGACATATCCGTTACAGTGCCCGAACCTGCGACAAAGTCAACCGATACATCAATTCCATAATTCTTTTTGATTTCCTCAGCCGCATATACCGCGCCCTGATAAAAGGTCACATGAAACTCCCCTAAGTTATCGTGTACCGCCAGGATCTTGTAGGATTCACCGTTGTCCTTAGCATCCCCCAGGGAATATAAACCCTCCAGCGGATTCTTAGCCTCCGCGCCGTCTGTGCTTTGCGGTGCATTCTCAGCCGGCTGATTCGCCTGCGCCTGGCCGCCGCCGTTCTTCTCTCCCCCGCCGCAAGCCGCGAGTGCAAGTACCAAAGAACCTGCCAATAACGCACTTAACAACTTTTTCATGAATGCTTCCTCCTCAGTCTCTGGTTTTTTGTTTTATGTGATCGGCTTTTGTCTGCTCCACGCTTTACCGCAAAGCACGTCCGCCCACCGCCATAGCAGATCAGCTGATCTCTGTCATAGTGACCCGCGTCCGCCAGTAATCAAACAGGATGGCAAGGATCATACTCACCCCCATGCCTACAAACTGCCAGTCGCCGCGCAGCCCCAACATAATCAGCACATTCAGCAAAATACGAATGTATACAATTCCCAACATCGTACCAACCACCGAACCACGGCCACCATAGTTGCTGGTACCGCCAATCATAGCGGCAATCATCAGCTGCAAATCCCATTCTCCGCCGGTCCCGCTCGAAGCCTGCCCTGTCCGCGCACAAAATAGGATCGCCGCCAGCGCCCCTGCCAAAGAGGTCAGGATATGCGCTGTTCGCCGGATCGTCTTTACCCGGATGCCACACAGCTCCGCCGCCCGGTCATTGGTGCCGACCAGAAGCAGCTGTTGCCCGCCTGCCGTTTTAGACAGAAACACAATCCCCAGCGCCCCAACCAGCAGAAACACCAGCATCTCTACCGTTATAAAATCAAACAGCTTCCACGCGCCAATCTCGGGAAACCATGCCGGAAATCCCGTGATCGATACGCCCTGAACCATCTGGCTTGCAATGCCGAACAGAATAAACTGCATACTCAGCGTCACCAGGAACGAAGGTACGCCGACATCTACGATCAGCACCCCGTTGATTGTCCCAATCAACGCCCCAAACAACAGCGTTACAGCCGCCGCCAGCGCCACAGGAACGTGCATTTTGCAGCACAGCGTCGCAAAAATAATGCTGCTTGATGCAACAACTTGTCCCACCGACAGATCAATGCTCTTGGTCATCAGCAGAAACGCCACCGGGACCGCGACAATCCCCATGAAGCTGGCTGTGCGGAACAGTGCCCACCAGTTCGCCCGGTTCATAAAATTCGGGTTGACCGCAATGCCGATGACCATCAAGACCGCAATCGCGACAATCACGCTCAGCTCCTTAAAATTCAACAACCTGTACGCGAGCGACCCCTTGCGGACGGCCGCCCCTTTGCCGGTATTTACCATGCTCCGTCCTCCTTACTGCGCCGCATACCGCATAATCATTTCCTCTGAGACCTGCTCCCGGTCCAGCTCGCCTTTGATCTTCCCCGATGCAACCACCAAGTACCGGTCACAGATATTGACCAGCTCGGGCAGCTCGGAAGAGATAATTACAATGGCAATGCCGGAATCCGCCAGCTGATAAATCAAATGATAAATTTGGTTTTTCGTGCCCACGTCAACCCCGCGGGTTGGCTCATCAAGCAGCAGGATTTTCGGCTTGACTGAAATACACCGCCCCAGTACTACCTTTTGCTGGTTTCCCCCCGAGAGGGCGCTGACCCGGCTATCCTGCCCATCTGTGCGGATTTGCAGCTGCTGCACCATGTTTTCCGCCGCGTCGGCAACTGCGGGGCTGGATAGGAAAAGCCCCTTTGTAAGCTGTTCCAAAATCGAAGCTGTCAAATTGTGCTGCACTGTCTTATCCTGTAAAAACAGGCCGCTTTCATGCCGGTCCTCAGACAACAACGAAATTCCGCTGGCCATTGCGTCCCGCACACTGCGAATTTCCGCCGGCTTCCCATCAATGTAGAATTCCCCCGCAGAACGCCCGAGCGCACCATATACACCGTTGACAATCTCACTCCGGCCCGAACCAACCATCCCGGCCAGTCCTAAAATCTCACCCTGCCGCAGCGAAAACGATACACCATCAACGATGTTCCGGCCCTTCACGCGGGGATGTGGAATAACAAGACCCTCCACCCGCAGCTTCTCCCCACCGGGCTTGGGCGTGCGCTTTGGGTAAACATCCCCGATTTCCCGCCCGACCATCATTGCGATAATCCGGTTAATCTCAAATTCTTCCCGCCGCATGCAG
>CANPPM010000207.1 GCA_947575935.1 uncultured Butyricicoccus sp.
TTTCCGTTGGACAGACGGCCCGCAGCCCTTTTAAGCGAGGTTTTTATGAATCGTTATTTGGATATTTCGGAGGAAATTTACGCGCTCGGCGAACAGGCCGAGCGCGTTATCGCACCCTATTTTTCGCGCATTGATCGTATCTGTGACCGCAATACGGAAAAGGTGTTGGCCGCCTTCCGCAAGCACCGAGTCAGCGATAACCTGTTTTCCGGTACAACCGGCTACGGATATGACGATGCAGGACGGGACCGGCTTGATCAGATTTATGCGGAAATTTTTGGGACTGAGGCGGCGTTAGTCCGCATCGGCTTTGTCAACGGTACACACGCGCTCTGCTGCGCGATGTACGCGGCTGTCCGGACCGGTGATGTGGTGCTCAGTGTGACTGGGCCGGCCTATGACACCCTGCAGAATACCATTACTGGCGATCAGTGTGGCAGCATGAAGGGGTATGGGATTGGTTACCGGCAGGTAGAGTTGCAAGATGGCTTGCCCAATTTGCCTGCGATTGCAGATGCTGCGGCGGATGCTGCGGTCAAGCTGGTTTTTATCCAGCGTTCAAAAGGCTATGCCGTGCGGGAGACCTTGTCCTGCGCGCAGATCGGGGAGATCTGTGCGGTTGTCCGCCGGGTTAATCCCTCTGCTGTGATTATGGTGGATAACTGCTATGGTGAGTTTGTTGAGGAGCTTGAGCCCTCTCAAATGGGTGCGGATCTGATTGCGGGCTCACTGATTAAGAACCCCGGCGGCGGATTGGCCCCAACCGGCGGTTATATTGCAGGGCGGGCTGATCTGGTCGAAAACGCTTCATATCGGTTGACCGCTCCTGGGATTGGCGGGGAGTGCGGCTGTACAATGGGGCAGAACCGTTTGTTGTATCAGGGTTTGTTCTTGGCGCCGCATACCACAGCGCAGGCGCTTAAGACAGCGATTTTTTGTGCGAAAATGATGGAACTGCTTGGTTTCGAGGTCCGGCCAAGGGCCGAGGAGCTTCGGTATGATATTATTCAAACCATTGCGTTCGGTGCGCCTGAGCCGCTGCGGTGTTTTTGCGAGGGGATTCAGTCGGGCGCGCCGGTTGATTCCTTTGTCACCCCCGAGCCCTGGGCTATGCCGGGGTATGATGACCCGGTGATCATGGCTGCGGGCGCGTTTGTGCAGGGGGCGTCAATTGAGCTATCGGCTGACGCGCCGATGCGTGAGCCCTATGTATGTTACATGCAGGGGGGATTGACGTATTCTTCGGGTAAGGCTGGTATCCTGCTCGCTGCTGAGCGGATTCGGCAAAAAAGCGGTTCCAAAGGTGTGTATGGGCGTTGAAAGGCACGCTTTGGAATGGCAGCGTGTTTCAGTTTGCGGCCGGTGTCTTGTGCACGGCCGCTTCTGTGTTTTGAAAGGAGAAGCAAATGAAACGGATACTTTGTACGGCATTTGCTGTGGGCATGCTGACGGCTGGGGCGTCTGCCTATCAGCTGCCGCAGGCGGATGCCGCCGGGCATATCATTCAGCTGGTGAATGTGAACCGTGATCCGGAGGCGCAGGATCAAATGCTGCAGAAGCTGGGGGTGTTTGCAGCCGGCGATGGGGGTGCAGCATATGACCGCGCTTTGACCCGTGCGGAAGGGGCGGAGCTGCTTTTTCGTCTGCTCGGCAGTGAGGAGGGGGGTGCGCATCCCTTTACCGACGTACCCGCATGGGCGGACCGGGCGGTTGGATGGCTGTACCAAAATAAGCTTGTTTTTGGGGTGTCAGACACTCGATATGGCGCTGCTGAGCCGCTGTCTGCCAGCGGGTTTGCCCGGCTTCTATCCCGGGCGCTGGATGGGGATGATCGTTTTCTTTATCAGATCCTGCTGCCGTCGGAGGAGGAAGTATTTTTAAATGGGGCGGAATTCCGGCGGCAGGATGCGGCTGCGATGATAACACGCGCATTTGAGATGCGAAGGCCGTCAGATGATGCGACGTTGGCGCAGATTCTGGTGCAAAGGGGTGTTTTTACCGCACAGCAACTGGGGGCGGCGGCATGGGATGTGCTGATGCCCGTATATGAGTATGATATGAATGCTTATTTGGCAGGGGTTTGTTTTGCCAGCCGTACCGGGGAGGGGTTTCAGATGGACAGCTATTCTGCGGCGGAGAGCTGTTCGCTGCCGTATTTTTACGCGTGGAGAACTGAGGGCGGCAAAACCGTGTATTATCAGATCGACTGCCGGACACTGCAGGAAACCCCTGTAGGGGCGCTGGAAGGGGCGGATGCACGTACAGTGGAATATCAGGTCACGATTGACGGTACGGACTATCTCTGGGAGTGTGCCAACCAGAATGGACAGCCCCGGAAAAGCCGTTTGCTTGCCGTACGGGAGGGGCGGCTGGAGGTCGCATTGTGTACGGAGGACGTGGCTGGCGCTGCTGCGCCACAGCGTCTGGTGAAGGAAGAAGGGCTTTCGATTACCGCCAGCCGAGGGGTATATGTCGTTACAAAGCAGGGTGTCCGGCTGTAGGACAGGGCGGCCGAGCCTTCCGTGCTTTGGGAGGGGGAGGATCTGCAGATTACGTTGGGCTGTACTTATACGGCAAGTACGGTGGAACTGTTAAGGCGTTCTACAGGGGCGGTGTTGCAAGAGTATTCTGTGCCGCAGGATGGTTCGGGGATGCTCCGGGGGCTTCGTGTCAGTCAGAAGGATTCCCATTTTCTTTTTGGAGAAGCCGGGTTGTATGAGCGGCGGGGGGAACAGCTGATCCAGCACTATGCTGGGGCGGCGGCGGACTTTGCTGTTGGGCCGGCAGGGTCATCCTTTTATATCGTGACCCATGATCCTGGTGAGCGGATTCACGGGATGGGGGGTGAAGGCGGCGACAAGTTGATCCGGATATCCTGTGGGGCGGCTGCGGGTGATCCCTGTACGGTTCTTGACGATACGTTGGGCCTGAAGATCATGCGGATTGCAGATGATCCGCATAAGGGAAGTAAAATAACCCTGTATCAGATCGAAGAGAGCTGGGGCAGCTATTATGGTTACACCTATGAATATGATTTCAACGATGACAGCTTGACCGTTACCGATTTTTCAAATCCCCATTTGCAGAAAAGCGGCGACGGTACGGATCGCTATAAGTGGGATTATATCCGGGCTGAGCAGGAGCGACTGGATGCGCTTCGACGGAAAAAACCGTCTATTCCGTAAGCTGCGTAGAGTAGACCGGTGCGGCGGGGCAGCGCCAGCCGTTTTGAGCAGGATAAAACAGCAGGGGTCCCGTACGATCTGGTGCGGGACCCCCTGCCTATGGGCAGAGAAAGTGGTTACTGTACAAAGGACGGCGCGTGTACTTCGTTCCCGGCGAAGGCGTTTGGACCGGGGTTGGAAAGGGAAAAGTACATTTTAGCCGCCTTGGTCGTACCGAAATCGCGGTTGGAGCCGGTGTCCTGCACCGCGTTGAAAGCGTCGCGGAACATTTGGTTGTGCGCCTCTTCACGGTTGAGCAGGAAGTCGATGGTTTCACGTACCCGTTTGTCGTTGATCTGACGGTATAGATATTCATAGACCACTTTGGCGCGCTGTTCGGACGCGATATTGCTGAGCAGGTCGGCGCACAAGTCGCCGGTGACGGTTACATAATCGCCTGTCCAGGAATAGCCGGAAGCATTGATCAGGCCGGGGTTCAGCCCTAGCAGCACATGGCTCTCGATCTCGCCGGCCTTCACTTGATCGGCATCCGTGTCGTGGCCATTGAGCAGGCTGATCGTTTGCGCCACCATTTCCATATGGCCCAGTTCTTCGGCGGCAATGTCCAGGAAGAGGTCCTTGATTTTGGCATCCTTAATACGGAAGCTTTGGGCCATATATTGCATTGCGGCTTTTAATTCGCCATTGCCGCCGCCAAGCTGCTCCTGCAGCAGAGCGGCATATTGAGGATTGGGGCGCTCTGCGCCGACTGGATGGAACAGCAGCTTTTCGTGCTTAAACATATTGGGATTGCTCCTCTCAAAGTTTTGTTGACGGTAGCTTGCCCGCAAACCGGAAAACGATACCCGGCAGAGCGGTGATCCAACAGTGCAGCTGATTTTGGATGGGGCCGGGGATTAGGCGCCGTTTGAAAAATGGAAATATGCACAATGGCGGAAAAAGGACCGTTGTTTGGGCGTATTGACATTTTTCAAACAAGTCCTAATATTTTCTGGCCTCTGTGGGGCTCCTGCTTTTGGGGACGTATGGAAGGACGGCGCTTTAAAAGCAGCTGTCATTGTGGTCACAGTCTATTAAAAGCTGTATGAAAAGATATTCAAGCAGTTCTTCTGGGGTTGGTATCTGTCCTGTGCTCGGCACCTTCTGCTGAAGCAGGGCTGTGCTTTCACTGCTGTTCGTCCATGCCAATGTGATTGCCTCCTGAATTTCGGCGCGTATGGCATCAACGGTCGTATCCTTTTGATGGGCAACTGCTTTTAGGGCTTTTTTCGCGTTCATTTTTTTCTCCTTTTACGCGTTTTATAATAAATTCAATCGTTCTTTCTATTATAGTGCACTGCACCCGGCATGATTGTCGAAATTTGTCGTTTTTCACAAGGATACGGGTGAATCGACCGTAAAAAAGTATGTCTGTATGGATCAAGGCGCAGTGGCGGAAATTTTTGCCGGCGGTGGAAAAGGATATCGAAACGATAGATCGCCACGTTATACTGAACAGGAAGAGCCTGTTTGCATTCTCAGGTTGTTCAAAAACCCTGTTTCGTATCTTCTCAGGGGTTGCTTGACGGACCGGCGTCGTAGCGCTTTGGAGATCCCCAAAAGATTTCTGCAGAGGGATTTTCAGCGGGTGGCGGACGCCTTTGCCCGCCGGCATTTCTGTGAATGCGAAACCGGTCGTAGAGGAGGAGTAGAGATATGCACTATTTGATTTTGCTGGTGGAGGACGAGCCAGGGCTGCGGGAGATTATTTCCGATTATTTTTCGGCGCAAGCCGACGGCTGCGTTCTGCATACCGCTGCTGATGGGGCCGAGGCGATGGAACAGTTGGAGAGGAACGCCTATGACCTGATCCTGTTGGATGTGATGCTTCCTGAGATGGATGGTTTTTCACTGTGTCGGGCGGTGCGGCGGGAGAGCGAGGTTCCGATTATGTTCCTCACTGCGCGGGGCGCTGAGGAGGACAAGCTGCAGGGATACGGGCTTGGCGCAGACGATTACTTAACGAAGCCGTTTTCGCTGCC
>CANPPM010000208.1 GCA_947575935.1 uncultured Butyricicoccus sp.
TAATGAAATCGGTTATAAAAAAAACGGATGGGCAGGTAAACCAGTGGTGACAGCACGGCTGTAATCATTGCCTGTCCGCATACCCGCTGTGCATACAGCAGCAGGTCAATGCGCTGTTGAAGGATAAAAAAACCAAGCAGCCGGAATAGAGATAGGCCGAGTACAGATGCTACCGTCAGCAAAAGCATGGAAGGGAAGATGCGCCGCAGGAAGCGATTGGAAAAGATGCCTGCTCCGATGCCAAACAGCATGTAGTAGATGGGATAAAGGCCCTCAATACCGGTCAGACCCATATCATAGGCGATGCCTACCGCGATGCCAAACCCCATGCCGGCATAGGGGCCTTCCATCAGTGCGACCGCCGAGGCGACGCAGCCGATCAGGTCGATCCGATAGCCCAGAAGACGCAGCGGCGCAGTAGTCGTGCTGACTAGGTAGGCTGCCAGCAGCACCAGCCCGTAGAAAACAAGCTGTGCAACTGGCTGATGTTCTTTCTGCATGTTATTCCGTCACCTCAAAGCTTTTGATGATAAAAACGTGGCTTACCGTCTTGATATCGACGAATGGGTGTACGACTGCATAATTAGACATACCATGTTCTTCGGGCAGGATCTGCTCGACCGTGCCGATCATAATTCCTTTGGGGAACATGCCGCCGCGGCCGGATGTTTCTACAGTGTCGCCGATGACAATGTCGGCGTCTTGACTCAGGTAAGACAAGCGGAGAGATCCATCGTCCATCAGGGTATAATCGCCTTCGGCGATGGCGACTTCACGTGTACGGGTGATCAGCGCGCCCGCCTGCATTTCCGTATCAATGATTGTAGTGACCTCGCAGTAATTGGGGGCGGAGACTGCTACATAACCAACCATTCCGTCATCGGTAATCACCATGTCGCCTTCCTGTACATCCTGCATGGTCCCTTTGTCCAATGTCAGCGTTGTCTGCCAGTCGCCGACTGAACGTGCAATGACTTCGGCAACCTCAAACTCAAAGGAGCGGTTGCGTTCCTTAATGCCTGCTAGGCTGCGCAGGCGGTCGTTTTCGTCCAGCGCAATTTGGGCGTCCCGCAGCAGCAGCTGCGCTTCCCGGAGTTCTTTATTCAGGCGTTCGTTTTCAGCAAGCAGCGTGTCATAGTCGGTAAAGTATGCGACTCCATGCGAGAGCGAGCCGGTCAGCCAACTGAATCCTTTTTGCAACGGTGCGGCTGCAATGTTAAGCGCGCCGGAAACCGGATTGGAACCGCCCGACGTGCCGGTATATAAAATACTTCCTACGCACAGCAGGAGGATCAGAATCATGACTGCAAACGCGCGTGAAGTGAAAAAATTTCGCAATTTGTTTTCGCCCCTCTCAGAACCCTGAGCAAGGTCTGATGCTGCCAGCCCGCTTTAGGCTGCTGCTTCAGATCTTCCCAGATAAGATTTCGTATAGCTGCGCGACCGGCAGCCCCATTACCGAATAGTAATCGCCGCAGATACTGCGCACCAGCAGCGCGCCGTGCCCTTGAATTCCGTAGGCGCCTGCTTTGTCAAACGGTTCTCCGGTTGCGATATACTGTTCAATTTCATCCTCCTGCAGTGTGCGGAAAGTGACTTCGGTTGTATTCAGCACAGTTTTGACCCGACCGTTCTGCGCAGCTGCTGCGCCGGTCAGTACCTGGTGCGTCCGCCCGGAGAGCAGTCGCAACATTCGCCTGGCATCCTGCGCATCTTTGGGTTTGCCAAGTATCTGGCCATCGATTGTGACCATGGTATCAGAGCCGATGACCAAAGCATCCGGATGCTTTGCGGAAACGGTCAGCGCCTTGGCGGCGGCCAAGCGGACAATTTCACTGGTCAGCGGTGCGCCATCCTGTAGGCGTTCGTCAATATTCGCAGGACAAACCTCGAAGGTTGGGAGGATGAAGGAAAGCAGCTCCCGCCGTCTGGGCGATTGGGAGGCTAAAATATACTGCAATTTTATGGCTCCTTTTTGCATGTTAGGTTATGGCGTACTTTATGGGCCCATCTGTCAGGCCTGCGGCAGAGAATAGAGGAAACGAAGTGGTTACCGCATATACCTGCAAAGGAGGATAGCGATGATTAGCCCCAAAATGGCGGCAATGGTAACCGACACGGTAAAACCAAAGGTCAGCGTCAGCACGCCAAGGTCGAGAGTGACTGTGGACAACCCAAGGTTCTGCCCACAGGCCAGCCAGCTAAGGGCAGGGATCTTTACAAACAGTTTAGCGGCTAGACTGCCCAGAAGCATGCCGGTCAGCAGCACCAGGATTTGCAAAAAAGATAACTTTTGCTTCATTTTGAAGGATACCCCTTTGAAAGTGTTTCATTCTGCCGGAATGGGTAAATTCCTATTCAACGCCTCGACGGTAAAGGCCGCGTGTTGTGCCGCCAGGAAGTTCAGGCGGTTGCCCGGCGGAAAACGCGCGAGCAATGCGAACGCATTCTTCGGGCGTTTCAAGGGTGAAGCGCAGTCTTGCAAAGTCTGCGCCGGACAGCTCGTTTTGAGGAAGATACAGCGGTAGACTGTTGAGCAATGTGTTCCGGCAGCCATATGCAGGCAGCAGCGGAAAAGCGCGGCCAGTACGATCCGTTAGACAGGTGACCTCAGTTTGGCAGCTGCAGCGGTTTGTACGCCGGCGGATTGCGCACAGTTCAAATATCATCAGCGGAAGGCGGCCATAGGCGATTAGTTCCGTCTCAATGGGCGCGCGCAGGCCCCGTATCTGTTCCAGACGCAGTTCAAAGGACAGCGTCTGACGCCGTACGCCGGCCTCGGCGAGTGCGGAAAGCGTGTCGGATTGGAATGCATTCAGCCCAAAGTCGCCATAGATTTGCATGCCCTGTTCCTGAAGCAGAGGAATATGCCCAAGATTCCCAGCAAGTGCAGTAGTGACGCCCGCACGCTTGACAGCGTCCAGCATGCATATTACGTCATTCTGTTCGGCGTCAAAAAAGACACGGGGGAGGATCGCGGCCAACGATGTCTGTTGTGCGAGTGCCCGGGTGTGATCTATATCCTCTGCCAAGGCGGTCAGTGGCAGGTAAACCGCTGCCGGATGGGTTTCCAGCAGCGCGGGGGAAATTTGTGAAAACGAGTATGCTTCAAGGACTATCCCCCGTCCGGCGGATTGCTGCGGCAGACCGGTTTGATCTGCAGGGGGGGATGTGCCGGCAAATACGGCCGGGCCGGAAGTATCCCGCCATGCTGCGCGTGCAGGCGGGCGTTCGCGCTGGGCCAGCAGCGCATTCAGTGTTTCTCGCCGAAGGGCGTTGACGGCTGCGGCAGGCACTGCCAGACCCTCCTCTAATGTCAGTGCGACCTCCTGTACTGCGAAGGGTGTACCGCCCGTTTTTCGAAGAGCCTTTTCCAGCTGTTCTGCAGTGGTTGGGCGGCTGTGTGCAGGCACGGGCGGCATGCCTGCTGCATGTACGGCATGCCGCCCGTCTGTTACGGCGAGGGTAAGAGGAGCGCCCTCTTTTGCAAGCAGCGTAAAATTAACGGGCACTAACGGTGACTCGTGGCCATCGGCAAAGCGGCGTGACGCTTCGTTGTAGAGAGACTGTACTTGGTGCAGGGGCAGCTCGGTTTTGGTGCCGAGCATGGAATCCCCTTGTTTTCCGGTAAAATAGCCATCTGTAAAACCGTCCCGTGAAAAAACGCGGCGCAGCGCATCCTCTTCTGCAGGGGTTGGCCTGCGCTGTCCGCGCAGCAGAGCAGAATAGACGCTGGTTACGACAGCAGTATATTCTGGGCGCTTCATGCGTCCCTCAATTTTGAGCGATGCGATGCCTGCGCTACAGATTTCAGGAATGTGGTGCGCCAATGAAAGATCCTTCAGCGATAGCGGGTAACGTTCTGATCCTTTTCCATTGCAGCGGTAGGGAAGCCGGCAGGGTTGGGCGCACAGCCCGCGGTTACCAGAGCGCCGGCCGATGACTGCAGAAAGATAGCACTGCCCGGAATAGCACCGGCACAGTGCGCCGTGTACAAAAATCTCGGTTTCGATGCCGCTCTCTGCCGTAATCCGCCGGATCTCCCGCATAGGGGTTTCCCGTGCGAGGACAACCCGTGAAAAGCCGAGCGCCTTGGCCATCCGTGCACCGTCAAGTGTAGAAATGGTCAATTGGGTTGAGGCATGCAGTGCAAACGAGGGCGCGCAGGCATGCAGGCGCCTCGCAAGGCCGAGATCCTGTACGATCAGCGCATCCGCCCCCGCTTCGTAGAGAAAGCGCGCATCCTGCAGAGCGGTATCCAATTCACGATCGTTGACCAGAATATTTAACGTAATATTCGTCTTGACCCCGCGTGCCCTGCAGTAGGCGATGGCGGCGGCCATTTCGTCTTGGGTAAAGTTTTTTGCGCCGCGGCGGGCGTGGAATCTGCCAAACCCCATATAAACAGCAGTGGCGCCGCTCTGCACAGCGGCACGGATCCCCTCCATAGAGCCGGCAGGGGCGAGTAACTCAGGCAGGTTCATTTGTTGGCGTTGAGTTTCTGCTGCTTGTTCGCTTTTGTAATCTGGGAACGCAGATGACGGTTTTCGTCGATGTAGCTTTGCAGCTGTTCACGCATACTGTCCACCTGGTTTTGTGCTTTCAGGCATTCGTCTGCGACATTGATAGCAGCAAGGACCGAAGCCTGCTCGACGGTAAGGTCGGCATTCTGATGGGCCTCTGAAATCTTGGCGTTGACCAATTCGGCGACCCGGTCCATATATTCTTTGGTTTCTTCGGCTAATATCGTGTATGCCCTGCCCGCGATGGTCACGGTAACTCGGTTCATGAAATCTCCTCCTTGGATATTGGGGATAGATGCTCCCTCCCAGTATACCACAAAATCTGCCCTTTTGCACCCTGTTTTTTTGAAATTTTTCAGCTAGGGGAAGCACCTGCACCGGCTGCTTCTTTCAAAGGGCAAGTTTTGCAGAGTAAACGCGGATTCGCAGGGAGGCAAGACATTTGAACATGCGGGGAAAAGACGGGTGCAAACGGGCAGCGCCGAAATTCGGGCAAAATGCTGAGAGTATCGTAAAGAAGAGAAATAGAAAGGAAAAACAAGAAAGGGTCTTTGACAATTCATCTGCATGATGACGGCGAATCCGAAAAACGTACCTCTGCTTGGAAAGTGCTTGCCGGAGGAGAAGGGATCAATTTAAGAAAGGGGCAATTGGCTTTATCTCGAAAATTTT
>CANPPM010000209.1 GCA_947575935.1 uncultured Butyricicoccus sp.
TTGTGTTTGTCTGGCGAAAAAAATCCTCGCCATTGTGCATATTTCCATGTTTCAAACGGCGCCTAGCTGTGCCTTCGGATTTCGATCAAACGCAGGAGGTCGTGATACAAGCTGCCCTCCTCCTCCAGGTCGGCCGTCAGCCACCGCTGCCCGTTGCCTTCTTTGGCGCGGCGGTAGATATCCTGCAGCGCGGCCGTGCAGCTGGGCAGGACCGCTTCGACAAGCGCTTTTTCCCGTCTGCCGACGACCACCATAACCGTGATATAACGCTTCCTGGGATATATCGTGCACAAGGTTTTGCCTGCTTTTTTGAATTTGACATTCCAGCCGGGTTCCCAGCTGCAGGCGCTGAAGTCCAGCGTTTCCCTGCACTGGTACGTTTGCTTGACCTGGGAGCAGAATTGCAGGAAGATAGGGTTTTCAACGTATGCTTCGATTTCTGCAAGGGTAGGAGGATTCGTTTTATTTTGTAAGTCCATCATGCCGCGTCTTCCCTTCTGATGTTGATGGCGGATTCTGATCATAGGGCCGCCGCCATCCGAAGAGGGCAGGCGCCGAAAAAAGGGGCTGTCCGTTAGACAGCCCGCCGCCGGGAGGCGCCCCTGTGCGGGCGTCCGGTATGGAAAAAGGCCGCCCAGCGATAGGACAGCCTTTTACGTACGCTTAGTCTTGCGAAATCGCGCCAACCGGGCAGCCGCCGGCGCAAGCGCCGCAGTCTACACACGCGTCCGGATTGATCTGGTACTGGGAATCGCCCTGAGAGATCGCACCGACCGGGCACTCAGACTCGCAGGAACCGCAGCTGATGCAAGCAGAGCTAATGACATGTGCCATGTGAACGTACCTCCTGTTGTTTTTTCATCTGCTATTGTACCAGCTGGATCTTAAAAATACAAGACCTTTTCAAAATATTAGCCCCTGCTAACTTTTGTGGTTTATGGCAGCGGCTTCTTTTTCATTCTTTTTTTGGAAACGGCGAAAAAACGAGATATTTCGCGTCTGATTGAGGATACAATAGCATTTAAAGGATAAGCCCTCAAAATGGAATGCGATTGGTCAGAAAAGGTCAGATAAAATGCTTGCCTTTTTCTGCGGACGTGGTATAATGGGATCAAAGGTCAGGAAAAGTCAGAAAGAATCGGGGAGAAGGGAAAGGAGTTGGGGCACGTGAAAATGAGCGACCTGATTGCCGAGTGCATCACCGAAATGCTGTCTGACGGCGGCGGCGTGGCCGAGCTGTCGCGCAAGGTGCTGGCCGACCGTTTCTGCTGTGTGCCGAGTCAGATCAATTATGTGATTGAGACGCGGTTTTCGCCGGAGAACGGATATTTGGTTGAGAGCCGCAGGGGCGGCGGAGGCTTTATCCGGATTGTACGGGTGATGGATGACAAGCAGCGGATGCTGCTGGAGGCAGGGCGGGCCGTCGGCGGGCGGCTGGGACAGAAGGAGGCGGCGCGGCTGACGTGCGCGCTGGTATCGAGCGGGCTGCTGACTCCGCGCGAGGGGCAGCTGCTGACGGCGGCCTGTTCGGACGGCGCGCTGGGGGAACTTGCGCCGGAGTACCGGGATAGCGTCCGGGCTTCGATTTACCGCTGTGCGGTGATGGGGATTACGACATAGCAGGGCGCGGCGGAATGCGTTCAGGAATTGCAGCAGTCAATGAGAGGAGCGAAAGATTATGTTATGCCAGCATTGTGGTGTAAACGAGGCCACAACTTATTATAAGCAGAATATCAATGGGCAGGTAAGCGAGATGCATTTGTGTTCGGCCTGCGCGCAGAAGCTGACCGGCGGCTTTGGCGGGATGGGATTTTCACCCACGCTGCAGTCGTTCTGGGGGGATTCGACAGTGCTGCAGCCGGGGCTTGGCGGCGGGCGGCGCTGCCGGACGTGCGGTATGACCGAAAGCGAGCTGCGGCGGACGGCGCGTGCGGGGTGCGCGGATTGTTATCAGAACTTTGCGGATATTTTGACGCCGTATATTCACACGCGGCAGGGTTCGACGGCCCATGTGGGGTCTGCGCCTGCGCAGGAGCAGAGCGACCCGGTGGCTGCACTGCGCGCCAAGCTGGGCGATGCGATTGCATCCGAACAATATGAGGAGGCCGCGCGGCTGCGCGACGAGATACGCAGATTGGAGGGGGAGCAGCAATGAGCACGTTTACACAAAAGGGAGGCTTTACCGATCTTGCGGCGACCACGCGGGTGCGCCTGGCGCGTAATGTCCGCGGGTATACCTACCGCGGCCTGGGGCTGGGGGAGTATAAGGAGATTGCGGACAAGGTTTGGACGGCGCTGCAGTCAGCGCCCGCGATTGCGTCCGATTTTACGATGACGGAGGTTCGGGCGGGCAGCCGGGAGGCTGCGGCGCTGGTGGAAAAGCACCTGATTTCCCCGGATCTTGCGAGGAAGGGCGGCTATCTGATCGCATCGACTGATGGGGGCGCGGCTATCATGGTCGGTGAGGAAGACCATATCCGGCTGCAGGTGCTGGGCACGGGGCTGTGCCCGAAGGAATGCATGGAGACGGCGCGCCGGCTGGCCGGTCTGCTCGAGAGCCAGATACAGCTGGATTATGATGAAAAGTTGGGTTACTTGACCGCCTGCCCCTCCAATCTGGGCACGGGGCTGCGTGCCTCGGTCATGCTGCACCTGCCGGTGCTGGCCGCGTACGGCGGCCTGCCGCAGATGATGAGTTGGGCCGGACGGCAGGGCTTCACGGTGCGCGGGGCGTACGGCGAGGGTTCGAAGGCGACGGGGTCCTTTTTCCAGCTTTCGAACCAGATCACGTTGGGGCTGTCGGAGGATGCGATTATTGATAAGCTGATCGACGCGGCGACCGGCGTGATTGAGGCCGAGAAAAAGGCGCGCGAGCAGCTGCGTACCCGCGATGAGATTGGGCTGAGCGATAAGGTCTGCCGGGCTGCGGGCACGCTGAAGACGGCGCGCTGCATCGACACTGCTGAGGCGTTGGAATGCCTTTCCTATGCGCTGATTGGCCTGCAGATGGGCTATTTGCGCGGTGTTCCGGCGCAGGACATCATGGCCGCAGAGCAGGCGGTGCGCCCGGTGCTGCTGGGCGGTACGGCGGGAGAGCGGGATGTAAAGCGCGCCGCCTTCCTCCGCGCAGTTTCAGAAAAGCTGGAGGTGCTCGACTGAGCGGCAGCCTCTCCCCGCGGCGGCGTTGCCGTCCGCAGGGGACGCTGTTTGAGGATACCGCAGTACCGGCGGTGCGGTCCGAAAGAATGCCCGCGGCGCGGGCGCGCCATTACGCCGGCTGATATCCCGCGGCCTGCAGCCCCATAGAGGGCGCGGGACGGCGGAACCTGTTTTGTCCGGGACCGGAGGTTTTGGACAACCCTGAAGGGAGAGTTTTTTATGTTCCATCAAAATCGTTTTACCCAGCGTGCCGAGCATGTGCTTGAACTGGCACAGGAGACCGCCGGCGCGTTTGGCCATAGTTATATCGGCTCTGAGCATCTGCTTGCAGGGCTGGTCAAGGAGGGCGGCGGCGTGGCCGCTCGGGTGCTGGATGCATGCGGTCTGACCGTTGACAAGCTGGAAAAGGCCATTGAGGAGGTTGCCGGCCGGGGGAGCCCGGATTCCGGCGCGCCGCAGGGTATGACCCCGCGCACCAAGCGGATTATTGAGCTTGCCTTTGCCTCTGCCGCCCAGATGGGCAATGGCTATGTCGGGACCGAGCATCTGCTGTATGGCCTGCTTCGTGAGGGGCAGAACGTCGCGCTTGGCATTCTCGAAAAACTGGGCGTCGACCCGCAGCAGGTGTTCCAGGCGCTGACTGACGCCGTTGGCGCGGCCCCCGCGCCCGAGGATGACGTGCAGACCGCGGGCGGCGGCGACAGCCGGCATGGCGCGCGCCTGGGGCGTGCATTGGAGCAGTTTGGCAAGGATCTGACGGCGGCCGCTAAAAAAGGGCAGCTGGATCCGGTCATCGGCCGCGCGGAGGAGATCCAGCGCGTGATCCAGATCCTCAGCCGCCGTACCAAAAATAACCCTGCGCTGGTGGGCGACCCCGGCGTTGGCAAGACCGCAGTCGCCGAGGGCCTTGCGCAGAAAATCGTTGCGGGCGACGTGCCGGAAAATCTGAAAAATAGGCGCATCATCGCTCTGGATCTGACCGGTATGATCGCAGGTACAAAGTACCGCGGGGAATTTGAGGAGCGGATCAAAGGGGTTTTGGAGGAGCTGCAGAAGGCCAAGGATGTGATCCTCTTTATTGATGAGCTGCATATGATCGTCGGCGCGGGCGCGGCCGAAGGCGCGGTTGACGCGGCAAATATCTTAAAGCCTGCCCTGGCGCGCGGGGAGATTCAGGTGATCGGCGCGACCACGCTGGATGAGTACCGCAAGCATATTGAAAAGGATTCCGCGCTTGAGCGGCGTTTTCAGCCCGTCATGGTCGGCGAGCCCAGCCCCGAGGACGCAGTACAGATCTTAAAGGGGCTGCGCGACCGCTACGAGGCGCATCACCGGATTAAGATTTCAGACCAGGCGATTGAGACCGCCGTACGCCTGTCCGTGCGCTATGTATCGGGCCGGCAGCTGCCCGATAAGGCAATCGACCTGATTGACGAGGCATGTTCGCGCGTGCGCCTGCAGAACCAGACCGCGCCGCTGGATGTCAAGCAGCTGGAGGACGAGCTGACCGCGCTTGCCGCCCGCAAGGAAGAGGCGGTCAAGAACCAGGATTATGAAAGCGCGGCCCGGCTCCGCGACGAAGAGAACGATAAGAAGGCCGAGATTGAAAAGCGCCGCAAAGAGTGGCAGGACACCCAGTCCAAGCTGAACGGCGAGGTTCGTGAGGACGATATTGCCGCGGTCATCGCGGGATGGACCGGGATTCCGGCCGCGCGCCTGACCGAGGACGAGGGCGCGCGCCTGCTCCGCCTGGAGGATACCCTGCATGCGCGGGTCGTCGGGCAGGAGGAGGCGGTTACGGCGGTTGCCAAGGCCATCCGCCGCGGGCGCGTCGGCCTGCGCGATCCCAAGCGCCCCATCGGCTCCTTTATCTTCCTGGGCCCCACGGGCGTGGGCAAAACCGAGCTGTGCAAGACGCTTGCAGAGGCCCTTTTTGGCGACGAAAACGCCATCATTCGCGTCGACATGTCCGAATATATGGAGAAACACAGCGTT
>CANPPM010000210.1 GCA_947575935.1 uncultured Butyricicoccus sp.
TCATATTGGTGGAAAGCATCATGCTGCCGTAGCAGAGGGCGCTGAAATCCTCAAAGTATTTTTTCATAGACATGTTTCATTCACTCCTTACAGAATTTATGTTTGGATGGTTGAGCGAGGCGCTCAGCGGAGGCTGCGAAGCGTTGCCTTTTCCGACTTGTTCATATTGGTGGAAAGCATCATGCTGCCGTAGCAGAGGGCGCTGAAATCCTCAAAATATTTTTTCATAGACATGTGTGTTCATTCCTTTCGTTTGTTGGGTGGGTGCTGGGCCTTTGCCCTGAGCACGTGATTAGTATACCCAATTCCGCCGTCCTGCGCAAGCGGTGAACTGGCCAAAAGTATCCGGGGAAACATCAGGGGAATTGGCGATATACACAAAAAAGAAATATAAAATTTATTCACTTTAACTAATAGCTGATGCGGACAGAGGGTTTTGGAGAGAATGGAAGCATTCTCCAATTTATAAGATATATTAACTTATTTATGATTTTTGTAACAAGACATTTGAAGTGGTATGATTTTTGTCATATTCTTGAAAAAAACTGATATTCATCGATTATTTTGGTCTTATTGCACAAAATTAGAGAAAGAATATATATATATAATCAACAAATTAAAGCGATGAAAGAAGAATTAATCTTGTGGAAATTCAACATATCGACTGTTATATACAACATCTGCATATAACACATTTCGTCTATTTCTGTTATAATAATAATCAGAAAGGCAAAAGGAATTGTGCACAACTCTTCGAAGTCTGGTAATTATAAGGAGGAAAAGATTATGGCATACCCCACCACGCAGACCCAGAAGCTTCCAGCCGTTCAAAAGTACGCATTTGGTATCGGTGCAATCGGTAAGGACGCAATCTGCAACCTTGTCGGTGCGTTCCTGATGCTCTACATGACAGATACGCTTGGACTTGGCGCGACCTTTGCCGGCCTGCTGCTTGGTGCCGCCCGTATTTGGGACGCGATCAACGATCCCATGATGGGCATGATCGTCGATAACACCCGCACGAAATACGGCAAGTTCCGTATTTGGCTGATTATCGGCACGCTGATTAACTCGGTATTCTTTATTCTGCTGTTTACGACCTGCGGAATCACGGATAAGAGTACCCTGATGATCTATGTCTCGGTGATGTACATCCTCTACGGCATGACCTATACGGTTATGGACGTTCCTTACTGGTCCTGGCTGCCGAACCTGTCCAGCGACCCCCGCGAGCGCGAGTCTATTTCGGTTATCCCGCGTATCTTTGCTTCAGTTGGCGGCTTTATCGTCTGCACCTTCGGCCTGAACGTCATTAACTACTTCAACAACATGGCTGGTGACAACACGGTTGTGCAAGAGCAGGCTGACGGCTCGATGCTGAATATTTCGGTTACCGGCTTTACCTATATTGCAGTTGCCATCGTTGTGCTGTTCATCATTTGCATCGGCATCACCTGTGCGTTTGTTAAGGAGAAGCCGACGACCGGCGCCGGTGTAAAGGCAGAAAAGACCGGCCTGGGCGAAGCCTTTGGCATCATCATCAAGAATGATCAGCTGGTTGCCTTCATTGGACTGCTGCTGACCTTCAACCTCTGCACCCAGCTTCTGAAATCCTTTGCAGTATACTATTTCAAGGAAGCTTGCGGCAACGCGTTCCTGTACTCGATTTTCGGTTATGCAATCATTGCGGAAATGATCGGTTTGTTCTGCTTCCCGAAAATTGCAAAAGCAATCGATCGCGAAAAAGTCTACTTCCTCGCCTGCGGACTGCCGATTCTCGGATTGGTTCTCCTGTTTGCGCTGGGATATGCTGCACCCAACAGCACGGCCGGCGTAATCGCCTCCTGTGCGCTGATTTTCTTTGGCTCCGGCCTGTCGCTTGGCACTACCACTTGCTGCATCGCTGACGTAATTGATTACGGCGAGCTTAAGTTCGGTAAGCGTAACGAATCCGTCACCTGCTCGGCGCAGACGTTCCTGATGAAGGCTGCTATGGCGGTTGCAGGCACCCTGACCGGCGTTGGTCTGGACGTTATCGGCTATGATGCTACAAAGTCCGGCGCGCAGTCTGCGAGCACCATTGCTGGTATCCGTGTTCTGATGTTTGGCGTGCCGATCGTGCTTGCGGTTCTCAGCTTCCTGATCTTCAAGAATGCGTATAAACTGAAAGGCGAACGTCTTGAGCAGATGACCCGTGAGGTAAATGCACTGCATGCTAAGCAGGGCGTATAAGGGCCTTTGCACAGTTCCTTTACCCGAATCTTAACCCAAACAATTGCCGCGTCCTGCCCATTGAGGGGCGGGACGCGGCTGCGGACAAGGAGAGAGAAACCCATGGTGCGTTATATGTCTATTCCTGAAGCGGCGCTGCTGTGGCGCATACGGCCTGACGCGCTGCGCTGTATCTGCGAGGAGAACCAGATCTCCGGGGCGGTTCGCTTCGGCTATCGGTGGCTGATTCCGTCAGGTACGAGGTGTCCCTCTGTGCCCGCGAGCTGTTTCAGACAGTCAGGCGAGGAGGCAAGCGCCTAAGCGGCTGCCGGAATGGTGGTCAGGGACCGGGACGCCTGGTTCTCCCTCGGGTTCCGGTTCCAGAAACCGTTAGGACTGCAGGGGGCGTGCGTTCTGTCCTCCCGTCTGTTGAAGGATGTTCGCTGCGCGGCCTCCAGACGCTGCCTGCAGCGCAAGATGAGGCGATCCCAAATACCAACCCCTGGCGCCCGCAGGGCTGTCTGCCCTGCGGGAATTCTAATAAGGAGGGCACACCCATGATCCAATACCATGAAAGTTCCAAAACCTTCCATTTGAGCAACGGAAAAATCAGCTATCTGATGAAGCTTCTGCCCAATGACCAGGTCGGTCAGCTTTATTTCGGCAAAGCGGTCCATGACTGCGAAAGCTTTGATCATCTGTTGGAAATGCATCACCGGCCCATGACCTCGTGGGTGTTTGAGGGCAACAATTTATTTTCTCTTGATCATACCCGGCAGGAATACCCATCCTACGGTACAACTGATTATCGCCACCCGGCCATTGAGGTTGTCCAGCCAAATGGCAGCCGGATTACCAACCTGACTTATGTATCCCATACGGTCAGTGCGGGGAAACCGTCCCTCACGGGCCTGCCTGCTACGTACTGTGAGGACGCCGGCGAGGCCGAGACGCTGACCCTTCATCTGCACGACGGGTTGCTTGGGTTGGATGTCGATCTGTCCTATACGCTGTTCGCACAGTATGCGGCAATTGCGCGTTCGGTACGTTTGGTCAACGGCGGTACGCTTGATCTGCATTTGACCCATGCGATGAGTTTGTCGCTCGACCTGCCGGACAGCGATTATGAATTCGTCCACTTCTCGGGCGCATGGGCGCGGGAGCGCCATATGAAGGTGCGCAGGCTGGAGCAGGGCGTGCAGTCGGTGGATTCTACACGAGGCGCCTCTTCCCACAACCACAATCCCTTTATCATGCTTCGCCGTCCGGGCACGGACGAGAAGCAGGGGGAGGTAATCGGGTTTTCGCTGGTCTATTCGGGCAGCTTCCTGGCGCAGGCCGAGGTGGACACTTGGGATGTGACCCGTGTTACGATGGGGATTAATCCCTTTGGTTTCGACTGGAAGCTTGCGCCCGGGGAATCGTTCCAGACCCCTGAGGCTGTGATGGTTTATTCCTGTGAGGGCATGGGCGATATGAGCCGTACCTTCCACCGCTTGTACCGTACGCGCTTGGCACGCGGCGAGTGGCGCGACAAGCCGCGTCCGATCTTAATCAACAACTGGGAGGCGACGTACTTTGATTTTACCGAGGATAAGCTGGTTGCCCTTGCTGAGACCGCTAAGAATGACGGCGTTGAGCTGTTTGTGCTGGATGACGGCTGGTTTGGCGCACGCTCGAATGATCATGCCGGCCTAGGGGACTGGCATGCGAACACCGAACGGCTGGCGCGCGGCATCACCGGCCTTGCCGAGCGCATTGATGCGCTCGGGATGAAATTTGGCCTTTGGTTTGAGCCCGAGATGGTGAATAAGGATTCTGACCTTTATCGTGCGCATCCGGACTGGATCATAAGCACGCCTGGCCGGCGCGTCTCGCATGGCCGCAATCAGTATGTGCTCGATTATTCCCGCCCCGAGGTGGTGGATAATATTTATGAGCAGATGGCGAAGATCCTGTCCGAAGCGAAGGTATCCTATATTAAATGGGATATGAATCGCTGCATCAGCGAGGCGTTTTCGAATGCGCTGCCCGCTGACCGGCAGGGGGAATTATTCCATCGTTATATTTTGGGCGTATATTCGCTGTATGAGCGTCTGACAAGCAGATTTCCGCATGTGCTGTTTGAATCGTGCGCATCGGGCGGAGGCCGTTTTGATCCCGGCCTGCTCTATTACGCACCGCAGGGTTGGGCTTCTGACAACTCCGATGCCGTCTGCCGCATGAAGACGCAGTATGGTACGACGTTCTGCTATCCCATCAGCTCAATTGGCGCGCACGTTTCGGCGGTCCCGAATCATCAGGTATATCGGGATACCCCGATTTCTACCCGTGCCAACGTCGCGCACTTTGGCACCTTTGGGTATGAGCTGGATCTTAACAAGCTGTCTCCGGAGGAGCGTGAGCAGGTCCGCGAGCAGATCCGGTTTATGAAGGAATATCGTGAGGTTCTCCAGTTCGGTGATTTTTACCGGCTCCAGTCCCCGTTTGACGGAAATTTCCTTGCGTGGATGGTGGTCTCACCGGACAAAAAGACAGCGCTCGTCGGCTGGTACAAGGTGCTTAACGAGGTGAACGGCCCATTCCGCCGCCTGCGCCTGCAGGGGCTGGATCCGGAACTGTGCTACCATGTGGATGGCGACGCGGGGCATTTTGGCGACGAGCTGATGCATGCCGGGCTTGTTACGAGTGACAGCGCTGCCGGACAGTGCCAAGATTTTGAACGGGAAAGCTGTGATTTTGATTCCCATATTTTTGTGTTGAAGGCGTAACCCAAAACAGCGGGGGCGAATCGCTCCCCCGCCGATACTTTGTAAAACTGCCCATATCCTACCATTCTTTCACTTCTTTTATTGCTGAAGGGCCCGCGCCGCCCCGGCTGCGCGGGCCCGGTTGCGGGCCGGACCACCTGAAGGTTGAGGGGGGGC
>CANPPM010000211.1 GCA_947575935.1 uncultured Butyricicoccus sp.
CCCGGTCACAGACACCTTTCTATTCGACTTGAAATTGTTCCACTTACAGGCGCATCAGACCTGGACCGGCGTTGATAACGGCCTGATCCTGTCCAACCTGCGCCGTGTAGCCGAACTGCACGACAATGTCGTTGTGCGCGTACCGCTTATTCCAGGCGTCAACGATACCGAAGAGGAGTTCACTGCTATGATGGATTTTGCCGCAGGGCTGCGGCACATCAACAGCGTACATCTGCTGCCCTTCCATCAACTAGGCGCCGGAAAATATGACCTGATTGGCGCGCCGTATACACTTGCCGACCTTTCAGAGGACAACGAGGAAGGCGTCGCGCGCTGCGAAGCGATCGCAAAGGCGCACGGCCTCCGGGTCGACATCGGCGGAACCGGTTTTCTTTCCGACCGGCGAGGCGGCTAGGGCTTGTTTGAAAAATATCAATACGCCCAAACAACGGTCCTTTTTCCGCCATTGTGCATATTTCTATTTTTCAAACGGCGCCTAACCTCTCTTCCCGCCTGTCATAAACAACTGCAATCCTTTCTAAACGGCTTTTGCCCTTCGGCAAAAGCCGTTTTTGCGTCTCGAAAACGAGGGCAAACCGCTTTGAGGAAACCATCCTGCATACGCTGCGCAAAGCCGTACACACACCGCAAAAAAGGCCTCCGCGTCCCTTGCCCACCTGCGACAGGCTGCCCTGACAGGTTGCCGCAGGCAGCAAAATCCCCTTATGAACAGATCTCCAAAAATTCCTTTATAATTTTGTTGATTTTAATTGTATACAATCTATTGACATATCACAAAATATGTTTTACTATAATTATATTATAAGCGGGCGAATTGTCGACAATCCATCCAACCCCTTCGGCAGAGCGATCCGCCGGAAAGACAGGAGGAAAACCATGTATCAATTTACGCTGAAGACCCAAATCAAGGGGTTTGATACCTTTTTAGAGTTTGCGCAGGCGGAATCTCTCCAAGCCAGCGACCTGATCCTGACGAACGAATTTATTTACGAACCGTTTATCAAGCCAGCCGGCGTGCCCTGTCATATCTTATTCCAAGAAAAATACGGCGCGGGCGAGCCAAATGACCAGATGATCGACGCAATCCATGCGGATATCCCGGATGGGATCGAGCGCATCATCGCTGTGGGCGGCGGCACGGTGATTGATATTGCCAAGGTCCTCACCTTTGGCGGAACATGGAAGGCCGAAGAGCTCTTTACCGGCCGCACCGTACCGGAAAAGTGCCGCCGCCTGACCGTCCTCCCAACGACCTGCGGCACCGGCTCAGAGGTAACCAATGTCACCATCTGCGAGCTAAAAAGCCTGCAGACCAAAAAAGGGCTCGCACTCGACGCCATGTATGCCGACGAAGCGGTACTAATCCCAGAATTGGTGCGCACGCTGCCCTATAAATTCTTTGCCACCAGCTCCATCGACGCCATGATCCATGCAGTCGAATCCTTCCTCTCCCCTAAAGCGATTGCGCTGAGCAGCACATTCTCGGAAAAGGCGATCGAAATGATCGTCAGCGGCTACCGTTATGTCATCACACACGGCGCAGCACATTGGACGGACAAAGCGGCAGAATTCCTCACCGCCTCCAATTTTGCAGGCATTGCATTCGGCTACGCGGGCTGCGCGGCCGTGCACGCGCTCAGCTATCCGCTCGGCGGAAAGTACCATATCCCCCATGGGGAAGCGAACCAGCTGATGTTCGCGGCTGTTATCCGCCGCTATCGGGAAAAGCAGCCGGACGGACGCCTGAACGCGCTGGAGGCGCTGCTCGGGCGCGTACTGGAAACTGCGCCCGACCAGGCCTTGGACGCGCTATACGCGCTGATGGAACAGATCCTCCAGCGGAAACCGCTCAGCGCCTACGGCATTACGGAAGACGAATTCCCACAGTTTGCCGACAGCGTCATAGAAGGGCAGCAACGGCTGCTGAACAACAATTACACCGAGTTAACCCGCGAAGATATGATCGGCATCTACCGCGCATGCAATGTAATCTGAGAAAGGATGGATTCGTATGACAACCAAAGAGCTGCAGATTTTTGCGGCGCAAATCCGAAAAACCGCCCTGAAGGGACTCAGCGTCCTGGGTGCAGGACATATTGGCGGCTCTATGAGCATGGCCGACCTGATGGCGGCGCTTTACGGCGGGGCTATGCGGCACGACCCGAAAAACCCGGCGTGGGAGGGGCGCGACTGGCTGGTCGTCTCCAAAGGCCACTGCGGGCCGGCGCTGTATGCCGCCCTGGCGCTGCGCGGCTTTTTCCCGGAAGAGGAGATCACAACCATTAACCAACCGGGCACGCGCCTGCCCAGCCACTGTGACCGCAACCTGACGCCTGGCGTCGATATGTCCACGGGTTCGCTCGGCCAGGGCATGTCCACCGCCCTGGGCGTGGCATGGGGCCACCAGTATCAAAAACACGATTCCTACACCTTTCTGGTACTTGGGGACGGCGAGTGCGAGGAGGGGCAAGTCTGGGAAGGCGCCCTCTGGGCGCATCAGCAAAAGCTCGGCCGGCTTATCGCGTTCATCGACCGCAACGAAAAACAGTTGGACGGCTATACCCGGGATGTATGCGATGTCGGCGACCTCCGGCAGAAGTTTGAGGACTTCGGCTGGGATGCCCAGGAGATCGACGGCCATGATGTAACGGCCATACAGGACGCAATTGCCAAGGCGAAACAGACAGAGGACCGGCCGCATATGATCGTGCTGAAAACGGAAAAGGGAAAAGGCTGCACCTTTGCTGAGGGCGTATTTTATAACCATCACATAAAATTCAGCACAGAACAGTACCAGCAGGCGGACGCAGCGCTGGACCGCCAGATTGAAACGCTGCAGCGGGAGGAGGTTTAACCATGTATCAGACAGAGAAAGTGCTTGCAGAGGAAGCAAAGGAGATGCGCGCCGTCTTCGCCGAGATCATGGAAGAACTGGTCCAGCAGGACCGGCGGGTCGTCTATCTGGATGCAGATATTATCAACAGCATTGGGATGACTGCGTTTTGGAAAAAACATCCGGACCGCACCATAAACTGTGGAATTCAAGAGGCCAATATGATTGGCGCTGCGGCAGGCATGTCCGCAACCGGTCTGATCCCCTTCGCCCATACGTTCGGTCCCTTTGCAACCCGCCGCGTCATGGACCAGGTCTTCCTTTCGGCAGCCTATGCAAAACTGAATGTGCGCATCATTGGCTCCGACCCCGGCGTCACCGCCTCCACCAACGGCGGTACCCATATGCCGTTTGAGGATATGGGGATGATGCGCTGCATACCAGGGGTGACCGTTCTGGAACCTGCCGACTCAGTCATGCTTGCCGACCTGCTGCGGCAGACCAAGGATCTATACGGGGTGTTTTATATCCGCCTCTCCCGCAAAAAGGCAGAAAAAATCTATACGGACGGCTCCACCTTCTCCATCGGCAAAGCGGCAAAACTACGGGAGGGCAGCGACGTTACCATCTTTGCAACGGGCATTTCGGTCGCAGATTCGCTGCGGGCGGCAGAGCTGCTGGAGCAGGATGGCATCCATGCAGCGGTTTCCAACCTGTTCACCATCAAACCGATCGATCAGGATGCTGTTGCAGAAGCGGCGCGGTCCACCGGAGCAATCGTGACTGCAGAAAACCACAGCATCCTGAACGGGCTGGGCTCGGCAGTGGCCGAGGTGCTGGCCGAAACCGTTTGCTGCCCGCTGGAACGGGTCGGCGTACAGGACCGTTTCGGCGAGGTTGGCGATGTAAATTATCTAAAGAAGGCGCTGCACCTGACCGCAGAGGATATTGCGGCCGCGGCAAAGCGCGCAGTTGCAAGGAAGGGGTAATCTATGAAAACTGAAATGAAAGCAGGCGTGATTGCTTCCAAGAACAGCCTGCATCTGAAAACTGTCCCCATCCCCGTGCTGCAAGACGGCGAAGCGCTGATCCGTGTCCGTTACTGCGGCATTTGCGGCAGCGACATTCACGTCCTGCGCGGGGAGCATCCTACCGCACAATTCCCTGTGATCCCTGGCCACGAATTCGTCGGGGAACTCGTCGAGGCAAAGGGGCCGGGCGCCAGCCGCCTCACACCCGGCGACATGGTTGTCGCACAGCCGTTCTTCTCCTGCGGCAACTGCGAACCGTGCGCGCAGGGGCATGACAACGTATGCCGGGATCTGCATTTTATGGGCGCACACTGCGACGGCGCTTTTGCCGAATATGTCAAGGTGCTCACCCGCAAGGTCTACACGATTCCGAAAGAGATGGATTTGCGGCTTGCAGCGCTGACCGAACCGGTCGCAGTTGCAATGCATGACGTCCGCCGCAGCGGACTGCAGGCCGGGCAGACCGCACTGGTGATCGGCGGCGGCCCGATCGGCATGCTGATTGCGATGGTAGCGCGGCACGCAGGCGCGCGACGGGTCGTAATCTCCGAAATCAGCGAGTTCCGGCGCGCTTTTGCGGAAAAGCTGCGCTTCGAAACGGTGAATCCGCTGGATGCAGATTTTGATGCGCAGCTGCAGGCAAAGACCGAGGGCAAGGGTTTCGACGTCTGCTTCGAGGTATCCGGCAGCAAACCTGGCATCGCTGCAGCGGTACAATACTGTACCATCGGCGGCATGGTAATGGTGATCGGCATGACCAAAGAGCCGTACCCCGTCAACCTGTCCGCCATGTTCGCCAAGGAGCTGCGCATGCAGGGGGTGCGCAGCCATGCCCAGTACAACTTCATCGGCGCGGTAGAACTGCTGAAAAGCGGCGCCCTGAACGATGCATTCGCCACCATGATCAGCGCCGAATATCCCTTGGAACAAATTGTAGAGGCCTTTGACCGGGCCCAAGTCCCAGGGGACTATTTCAAGCTTCTTGTTCGTATGCCATAGTGAAAACAGAAAGGATGTAGCCGAACCATGATGACCCAAAAACAGTACATCGAATCCCTGCGCAGCCTGAAGCTGAACCTGTACCGCTTCGGTGAAAAAGTAGAGAATGTCGTCGACGACCCGATTGTCCGGCCGTCGCTCAATTCCTTTGCGGCAACCTATGCGCTGGCGGAAGATCCGCAGTATGAGGATCTCATGACCG
>CANPPM010000212.1 GCA_947575935.1 uncultured Butyricicoccus sp.
ATCCGGCCCCCGCATCAAAATGCTTTTGACCGTGCGGCGCTGGCTTCCCCGCCGGTCGCCAAACCGCGTTCCCAATAATGGGACGGGGGTTTCCCCATGCCAATACCCTTTGTGGCGCAGGTGTCTCTGCGCCACAGTGATTCGCTTACAGCAAGCAATTCTCATCGCGCCGCGGCATATCTGGAATCCTCGACCCCTACCTGCATTTGAGCGCGCCTACCGTACAGACGGCAGTGGATAGGGAAAAGACCGCGCTAGCGAACCATGCCAGCGCGGCCCCACAGATCCTTTCTCCGGTAGAACTGGATAAAAACTGATAACGCCTCAAATGCAGCTGAAAGTTATTTATCCGCCTTATCCAGCAATGCAATAATCTCATCTAACTTACGTGTCCGTTCGGCTTCGTTACCACATTCCAATGCTTCGCGTACACAGCCTTCCAAATGCGCACGTAGAACCTCCTGCCGTGCCTTATGCAACAATGATTCAGCTGCTGCCAGCTGATTTGCAATCTCCATACAATAGCGATCAGCCTCAACCATATCCAACACAGCCTCGGATTGCCCGCGTGCCATTTTCACCAGCTTCGTGACCCGCTTTTTGTCCGCTCTCACGACTCGATCCCCAACACCTGATAGCCTGCATCGGTCACAGCGGCACGCAGCACATCATCCGAAACCGCAGCTGTCAGCGTACAGACCGCCTTGCCGGTTTCATGGCTGACCTCAGCAGAGACTCCTTCCAGCGCATTCAATGCGTCAGTCACGCGGCCCGAGCAGTGGGGGCACATCATTCCCTCAATTAAAATTGTCTTTTTCATGGTTTTTTCTTCCTTTCGATCAATAGATTGTATTATTTCAGCAGCCCGCACCGCCGAATCCACAGAATGCAAAGGTTTGAACAGCTTAAGCCTCAAAGCGTTGGACACCACGCACACTGATGAAAGGCTCATCGCCGCCGCCCCAAACATCGGGCTTAATTTAAGCGAAAAAGCTGTCCAAAAGACGCCTGCCGCCAGCGGAATTCCAATGCAGTTATAAAAGAACGCCCAAAATAAATTTTGAAGCACCGCACGGGAAAGCCGAACCGCATTGACCGCATCCATTAGGTCCGACTTCATCAACACCACATCAGCCGACTCAATCGCAACATCAGTACCCGCGCCGATGGCAATACCCACATCGGCCCGTGCAAGCGCAGGCGCATCATTGATGCCGTCACCTACCATAGCGACCACCCTGCCTTGCTCCTGTAAAATACGGATCTCACGCTCCTTATCCTGTGGAAGCACCTCGGCAACCACGCGCGGAATCTCCAGTTCCCTTCGAATTGCCTCAGCAGTGACCCGATTGTCACCAGTCAGCAGCGTTACATCAATCTGAAGCTTGCGCAGCGCCCGAACCGCTTGCGCGCTGGTTTCTTTGACCACATCAGCAATCGCCAAAAGGCCAATTGCCCTGCCCTCGCGTGCAAAATAGAGCGGGGTTTTACCCGCAGCTGCAAAGGAGGCTCCTTGCTCCTCCAGCGCAGACAAATCGACCCCCTGCTCCCCCATCAGCCGCGCATTGCCTGCCGTACAGATCCTGCCGTCTACTATCGCTGCAATACCCTTTCCGACCTCGGCAGAAAAATCACGCATTTCCCCCGGCTGGACGCCCTGCGCCCGTGCGTAGGTGACGACCGCTTCCGCAAGCGGATGTTCGGACGGCTGTTCCAGTGTAAGCGCAACCTCCAACAGTTCATGCACTGTCACACCTACGGGTACAACATCGGTTACACGCGGATGCCCCTCGGTCACTGTTCCAGTTTTATCCAGCACAACGGTATCCACCGCCTGCAGACGCTCAAGAGCCTCAGCCGACTGAAACAACACCCCGTTTTCCGCCCCGACACCTGTACCGACCATAATGGCTACCGGCGTCGCCAGCCCCAACGCACATGGACACGAAATCACCAAGACTGCAATTGCACAGGACAGAGAAAACGTAAAGGTTGCCCCTGCATACAGCCATACCACAGCCGTCACCAGCGCAATACCCAACACCACCGGAACAAAAATGCCCGCAACCTTGTCCGCCAATGCAGCAATTGGCGCCTTGGATGCGCCGGCCTCCTCCACCAGTCGGATAATCTGCGACAGCGTGGTATCATCCCCTACACGGGAGGCCCGGAACACAACCGAACCCGTCTTATTCATTGTTGCCGCAATTATAACGTCTCCCTCGCCCTTTTCGACCGGGATGCTTTCACCCGTCAAAGCAGACTCGTCTAACGCCGTACGTCCCTCGGTAATCACGCCGTCGACCGGGACGCTTTGCCCGGGCCGTACGACAACCAAATCCCCTACCAGTACCTCGTCAATGGGGACTGTGTATTCTACGCCGTCGCGAATCACCTGCGCAGTCTGCGGGCGAAGATCCATCAACTTGGCAATTGCTTCCCCTGTTCTCTTCTTTGCACGGGTTTCAAAATATTTTCCCAACGTGACCAGTGTCAGAATCATACCCGCCGACTCAAAATAAAGATCATGGCCGTATGCATGCACAAGCGCCATATCTCCATGCCCCAGGCCAAAGCCAATCTGATATAAAGCAAACACACCATATACCATAGCCGCACCTGAACCGACTGCAATCAGCGCATCCATTGTCGGCGCGCGATGCCAAAGCGTTTTAAATCCATTGATATAATATTTTTTATTGACAATACAGATCGGCAGTGTCAGCAGAAACTGAGTGAGCGCGAAACTCATCATATTTTCTCCGCCTACAAGCATGCCAGGCAGCGGCGCGCCAACCATATGCCCCATCGAAACGTACATCAGCAGCGCGAGAAAGAGAAACGATATCACAATCCGCCGCCGCATTTCCACCAGGCTGACGTCAGCAGCTGCCTGTACCGATACCGTTTCTTTTTCCCCGGTCTTTCCGCGCACCGACGCCCCATAACCGCCATCCATAACGGTCTGAATGATACTGGCATCATCCTGCACAGCCTCATCATACTCTACCTTCATCGACCCTGCAAGCAGGTTAACCTGTACCAGACGTACGCCAGGCAGCGCACCGACCGCCTTTTCAACGTGTGCTGAACAAGCAGCGCAGCTCATACCGGTCACATTATATTGCTGAACCATTCTACAATACACCTCCCACCCCGGTATAGGGGGTTTGTATTTTTTATAATACATGATTTTCCTCTTCTTGTCAAGACCGAATTGCAGCAGATAAATATCTTTCAAAATCTTATGTCAGTCATAATATTGCGTCACACCTAGCGGGAGTCCCACACAGATATGAAACATAGAGACAACACAAAATAAAAGAATTTGTCTTAACTCTTTTCTACTGCTGTGTTATAATAAAATAAACAGACCCTATGCGCAACGCTCCCCTGCCTGATCTGCAAGCGGAGATACCCCAACTGGAATCTGAAGCGATACGCTCCCTCAAAAGGGAGAACATTCCCTGCCAAGATGAATGAAAGCAAGTTGAAAAACATTTCAGATATTTTAAGCGCCGGGAGGTGTTTTTATGCCAAACAAACTTGGAGAAAGCGGCCTGCGTGCAACCGAACGCCGCAAAGCGGTGCTTGCCGTAATCGAATGTGCGAAAAAACCAATGACTGCTGACGAAATCCATGCAGAAGCTGTTAAAACAGAAAAAATGGGGTTGTCAACCACCTATCGTGTACTATCACAATTGACCGAGCATGCACTGCTGATGAAAAATGAAGGGGGCGACGGTAGGTGTTATTACCAGCTGAATACGCCACAGGGGCATCGTCACACACTGCACTGCACGATCTGCGGTTCAGTTGTCCCCATTGAAGGATGCCCCTTGGCCGCACTCGAACGAAAACTTCGAGAAGAAACCGGGTTTACCATCACCGGACATTCGCTGACGTTTACCGGGATTTGTCCGCACTGTCAAAGCGATCGCCAAGGCTTCGAGGCTAAAGCATCCGTACGGCCAGACTGACGCACAGGATACTTCTGCCTTTTACAAAACTCACTGTTTTGATATACTCTCATGAAATTGGGCACGAAAAAGCGCCGGATGAGAAAATTCATCCGGCGCTTTCGTTTTTCGAAAATGCGGTTTCCGGCAAATCCGATTCCGCTGATGTGAGCTCCACGCTGTGTATTGCTTTGCAGCGCCCTTCGTTCCGGCAGCGCAATCCCTATCCACGCGCAGTTCAGGGATTTTGATCGCTTGAGAAAGGAGCGGCCAAACACGCTGTGACGCAAGGGACTCTTCTTAGCCCAGCAAATAAACATTCGCATGCGCAACACCGTTTTCAAAGCAGCGGCTGTGACTGTCCAGAAAAACGTCAATTTTGTTCGATTTAATTGCGCCTCCCGTATCCTCGGCAATGAATACGCCATACCCCTCAATATAGACACGGCTGCCAAGCGGAATCACACGAGGATCCACTGCAATCGTCCGTCCCTCAACCGCAGTCGTACCTGATTTTGTCAGACCATCTGAACGGCCATTACATCTGACGCAGGGGCAATAAAAGGTCAGCTTAAACTTACCAAGTGAACGGCCAACCGATTGAACCGCTTCATTTGCTGCAAGGCTATTGCTGAACGTCACCGTTCGCTTGGACAAGCTCCCGTAAAGCAGGCTGTCTACCTGCTGGCTGAATGCCTGTGCCCTAGCCTCCTCTTCCCGCTGCGCAGCAAGCACCCTTGCGGCCTCACTGACCGCCTCCGCGCTGGGCACCATACCTGAGGTTGAAGCATAGTGGGGAAACAGGAGGCCGCAATGTGTGCCCGGTACCCAACAGCAGTAGTTGTAACCGTTTCGATACCTTTGTCATCGATCTGTAACCCACTATACACTACCAGAAGCCATTTGTCAAACCCATTTTGTGAAGATTGAAGATTTTTTATAACATGAAGCAGCTTTTCAACGAAAAAATTTCACAAATCAAACAAAAAAGCGCCAAAATTTCGGTAGAATCAACCGGTATCCGGTAAACAAAAAAACGGACTTGCACCACGCAAAATCCCGCTGT
>CANPPM010000213.1 GCA_947575935.1 uncultured Butyricicoccus sp.
ACCGTTTTATCAGTCGTTTTGGTAACAACAATGGTAATCTTACAGTATGACCCCTCCCGACTGGCCAGAATCTTGATCGGATATTCGGTATCATTGACAAATTTAAAATCCAGCGTCCCCCAAGACACCGTCGCATCCTCGCCGAGCGGGGTATACGATACCGTCATGCCATGATTGCTGCGCTCTGTTACTTTGAGGTCGGCTCGCAGGACCGCCATATACAGCGTTGAGGACGGCTGACAGACACCGCCGCCAAGCCCCTCCTCCAATCGACCGGAGACAAAGATACCCGCTTCCCGGAATCCACGCGCCGCGGTGCGCTGACCCACTACATTATTATAGGAAAATTCATCGCCCGGGTTTAGCACCGTTTCATTGATATAGCTGCACGCAAGCTCCACATTATGGGTACGCGATTTCTCATTGGGATTCAACTTGGTCTCGGTCGCGGCAAGCGTATCACGGAAGAGCAGCGACTGCAGCGTCTCGGTATCGATCTCTGCCGGCGTCCGTTCCAATGGGATACTGAATTCACCGGTAGTAGCGCTGCCAATCATCGACTTTGCCTCCTCCAGATCCATTTTAATGCCGTCTACCCCAGGGACAACCGTAACGCCGTCGGTCGTATCCAGCGTTGCACTCTTGGGCTCGGTCTCAATCTCTGACTGAATGGCTGCCAAATCGATGGGATCCTGATTTTGAATACTGGCATCCACCGTCAGCGGCGTCAGATCCATAATCTTCAGCTTTTCCACCAACTGGCTTTCAACGGCAGGACGGTCAGCAAACGCAACGCCTGGCGCACCCAGATTGACAATCAGCTGATCTTCGACCACCTCATAGCTGGGCTGCACAGGTCCGTCGAAGGTCGAGCCGGCAATCTCATCAAGCCATTCAGAAAGCTTCCGCTTATCGACATCCATAGTCAGCTCGACGTCTGCACCGTTCAAACGCGCCTTAACAATCTCAGCGGCACGCGTCAATGGATTGCCCTCACGGCCATAAAGAAAAGCTGCCCGGGCCGATTCGCTTGCGTCAACGCCGCCGACCACTTCACTGACGGGCAGCGTAAAAGTATACTCATCCATCTGCAGGGTCAGCTCCCCCGCCCCGTGCGCATCAAAACTGCTTGAAATCAAATTTACAGCTTCATTCAGGCTCAGGCCGCCAACCTCAATACCGCCAACCTCAACCCCTGGGAATACCGTGCGGCAAAGGAATGCATACCCGGCAAAAGCGCCTGCCCCTACCACCGCCAGCAAAAAAAGCAGCATCAGGGCGACAAGCCCCCCTCCGCCGCGCTTGCGGCGAGGCTCCTCGTCGTATTCCTCCTCATCGTATTCTTCCCTATGTACGGGCGGCTTCCTGGTTTTCTGAGAAGCCGCGGCCGGATGCGGCGCAGCAGCACGCGGCTGTGCATGCGATGCCGCAGGGGTGCGGACAGGCGCCTGCCGGTGCGCTGCAGCAGGCGCCTGCGCAGGGGCAGGCTGTGCCGTGGCCGGCCGCCGCTGCGGGGCACGCAGCGGCACTGCCGGCTCCTCTGCCGGGGCTGGAGCATGCTGGCCGCCGGCAGAATCTGCAGCATAATATTCATTCAGGATGTCATCCACGCTGAAGACACCCCTTCTATCATCGTTCATTCTCTATAACCTCTTTTCTAGCAAGTCGGTTCCTCCTATTTCTATTGTATTCTATCTGACGAAAAAATACAATAGGCTTTTGATAACAGAAAAATGACAATTTACCTGGCGTTCAGCGCTGAAGCCAGCTCGGCTTTTCACGCATGCGCACACCAGCGGCAAGTCCTAGCGCCGTATACATCGTAACAACGGAAGATCCGCCATAGCTGAAGAGCGGAAGGGTCAGACCAATAATCGGAAACATTCCAAGGCACATAAAAATATTAAGAAAAGTCTGAAACAAAAACATGCCCGCAATGCCCGAGGCGACAAGCGTAGAAAAAGTCGTCGCGCCGGTATAACTGACGTAAAACAAGCGCAGAATCAGCAGGCAGAGCAACACCAGGATGAGAGCACAGCCAATGAACCCGAACTCCTCGCCCGCCGAAGAAAAAACAAAGTCTGTCGAACTGGCCGGCAAAATCCCATACTGTACCTGATTGCCCTGCAAAAAGCCGCGGCCGTTCAGCTGGCCCGCCCCCAGCGCGATCTTACTCTGCTGGGTTTGATAATACGTAGCCTGGTTGATAGAGGGATCAAACAGCACCAAAATCCGATTGATCTGATACTCATTCATCACACGCCAGACAAAGGGCACCGCTGCTACAACCAGTACCAGTCCGCCCGCAAACCACTTCAGAGAAAGCCCCGCCGAAAAGAGCATAATCGCCGCAATCGCGCAGTAAGCCAACGCCATACCCGCATCATCCGAACTCACCATGATAATCCCCACGAGAATGCCCAAATGAATGCCCAGCGGAATCAGCGTCCGCCAATGGTTCAGGCTGTCAAACACATGCGCCAGATGCGCGGCAAAGGTACAGATAAAAATCACCTTGCCGATCTCCGCGGGCTGCACGCCGATAGCGCCAAAACGCAGCCAGCTATGATTGCCGCCCTCAGAATAGCCGTAAGGCGTAAATAACGTCAGCTGCAACAAAATATTCAGCACATAAAACCACTTCCAGTAACGCGCCATCCCCTCCAGATCAACGATCGAGACAATAATAAAACAGACAACGCCCAACAGGACTGCCCCCAGCTGTACCTTAAACCGCGCCAGAGAGCCCGAGCTGTATGTGGTGGAATAAACCAGCGCCAGACTGTAACACGAGCACATAACTGCCAGCAGCAGCAGATATAGATCGGTATTTTTAAAATAATGAAAGACAGAGCGCATGGATCTGCCCCTTTCCACAGTATAATCATAAATTCGCCGGTATCCAGAGCCCCCTATCAAGACAAGGGACAAATACGGACGCTACACCGGCGGTAAAAGCTGCACTGGCACAGACGCCGGATAGGTCGCCATCCCGCTCCGCACCGGTCCGCCGCCCATCCCCATACTTGGATGCAGTTCTTTTATATCATACCACACCTAGCTTTAAATTGCGAGAAAAAGATTTTGAATTTTTATCCTTTCCCGCCGCCGCGCCGCCCTGCCGCCGTCTCCCATTTATTCGCCGATTCCTGCATACTTCCTCTTGTTTTTTCACATCAGTTGTGATATGATGACAACAAGGATGAAAAGGAGGAGGTTTCGCCATGAAAGTTTCAACCAAGGGACGCTATGCCCTTCGTCTGATGATCGACCTTGCCGAGCATGACAGCGGCGAGTACATTCCGCTGCGCGATATCTCCGAACGCCAGGGGATATCTGTGAAATACCTGGAACAAATCGTGACCCAACTGAGCCGTGCCGGTTTCCTGCGTTCGGTACGCGGCGCACAAGGCGGCTACCGCTTGTCACGTCGACCGGAAAACTATACCACCGGAGAGATCCTGCGCATCACCGAGGGCGACCTCGCACCAATTGCCTGCCTGAGCGATGAAAACGCCCGCTGCCCCAGGGAAAGCGAATGCGCAACCCTTGATTTTTGGAAGGGGCTGCATAGGATCATCAATGAGTATGTTGACGGCATCACCCTGGACCAGCTTGTAGAACACCACCGGGTCAAAATGGGCGGGGACTACTCCATATAACTAGGCGCTGTTTGAAAAATGGAAATATGAACAATGGCGAGAATGGCGAGGAATTTTTTCGCCAGACAAACACAATTTTTCGCAGGAATCCTGGATGTATTTCAAGAAAAATTGGGGAAGTATGGCGGAAAAAGGACCGTTGTTTGGGCGTATTGACATTTTTCAAACAAGCCCTATATTCCAAATGCATCAATAAAACCGGCGGCCAGCTGCCGGTTTTATCAAAACCCCAAAATTCCTATTGACTTTATAGGATAATAAGTATATACTGTATCACAGAAAATAACCAGTGCCTGCCCGACGGCTGAAGGCTTCCCAACAGCAGGGCACAGACTCTGGGCAATTAAAGGAGATGCAGGCCATGCAGCTTTTGTTCAGACTCCTCCTCCGGATTGGTTGGCGTAATGGGCGAATGCAAAATGCTGTGATTACATCAGGCATTCATAACCATCGACCGATTGAATAGGAGAAATACCGATGAACAACCAGAAAAAATACCGTTTCGAGACCCTTCAGCTGCATGTTGGCCAGGAAAGCCCCGACCCTACGACAGGCGCGCGCGCTGTACCGGTCTACCAGACAACTTCATACGTGTTCCATGACGCTGCACACGCCGCCGCACGCTTTGACCTGACCGATGCCGGCAACATATATGGCCGCTTAACCAATCCCACGCAGGATGTTCTTGAAAAACGCGTTGCGGCATTGGAGGGCGGTGTTGCGGCGCTTGCCACCGCCTCGGGCGCCGCTGCGGTTACCTACACCCTTCAGGCACTGGCACAGAGTGGCGGTCATATTGTCGCGCAAAAAACCATATACGGCGGCAGTTATAACCTGCTGGCGCACACCCTTCCGCAGTTCGGCATTACAGCAACCTTTGTAAATATACATGACCTTGCCGAGGTTGAGGCCGCAATCCAGAACAACACCAGGGCCGTCTATATCGAGACTCTTGGCAACCCCAACAGCGATATCCCGGATATCGACGCCATTGCAGAACTCGCACACCGGCATGGCCTCCCGCTGGTCATCGACAATACCTTCGGCACGCCTTACCTGATCCGTCCAATTGAACATGGCGCGGATCTCGTCATACACTCGGCGACCAAATTTCTCGGCGGACACGGTACCGCACTCGGCGGCATCATCGTCGACAGCGGCAAATTTGACTGGACAACCAGCGGCAAGTATGCCCCTATCGCAGAACCGAATCCCAGTTACCATGGCATCAGTTTTGTACAGGCGGCCGGACCGGCAGCGTTTATCACCTATATTCGTGCGATCCTGCTGCGGGATACCGGCGCAGCCATTTCGCCATTCAACGCCTTCCTGCTGCTGCAGGGGATCGAAACCCTTTCCCT
>CANPPM010000214.1 GCA_947575935.1 uncultured Butyricicoccus sp.
TTTAAAAACTTAACGATTGCCTGACCTACGGTCATTCTGGTTTTGCTCATAATAAATCTCCTTAATACACAAAATTAAAAAACTGTTTGAACGATATACGCAAAACTCGGCAAAAATACAGCGATATTCAGGAAACCAGGTAAGGCGGCGTACCGGCCGCCTTACGCCGGTTTGGGACGCTTACAGAGTGAGCTGCTTGTTGCTGAGGAAGGATTCCTTGCACTTGAAAGCAATATTGGTGCTCTTGGTACCGTCATATACGCCGGGGGCTGCCTTGCGCCCGGTTGCGACGCAGTCACAGAACTCCTCGATCTCGGTGATGTACGCATCATGCCAGCGCGTAATAAAGTCCTGATAGCATTCGCGGCATACGCCGTGGCTGCTCATAACCTCGACCATTGAATCGGTCGGGATGCCCGAAATGCGCAGCGTGCCGCGGGTACCGACGATCTCGGTTTCTACATGCGAGCCATGCGCGGCGGCGCGGCCTGCGAAAAAGAATGCCATTGCATCATTCTCACACTGCATCAAGCAGGAGACATTGTCGCCGTCATCCCAGTCCTTGTACTGCTTGAACTCGTAGCAGCCGCCGATTGCCCACAGATTTTTCGGCTCAGAACCGGTCAGCCAGCGAATCAGATCGATATCGTGGATCGACATATCGATAAACTGCCCGCCGGAACGCGGCGCGTAGTCCAGCGTACCCTCGATGATGGAGATCGGATCCTGAGAGTAGCAGCGGACCAGAATCATGTCACCGGCTTCCATCTTCTTCTCGGCAATGCGGTAGGAGTGGTCAAAACGGCGCATGAAGCCCAACATAAAGATGAGGTCGGGATGTGCTTCGATGATTTTCTCAGCCTCTTTGCATTTTTCGACCGTCTCGGCCAACGGCTTCTCGCAGAAAACATGCTTGCCCGCATCCATTGCGTAACCGATCATTTCGACGTGGGAAGCGGTATTCGTGACAATGGCGACCGCCTCAACATTCGGGTCGTTGCAAAGCGCCTTTGGATCATTGTAAACTGCGGTTACCCCAAGTTCCTCTGCCACAGCTTTTGCACGGTCAAGGCTGGCGTCGCAAATGGCGACCAGTTCGGAGCCCGGGACGCGGTTTGCGATATTGCAGGCATGCTCATACCCCAGGCGGCCTACGCCAATGATACCAATCTTCAGCTTTTTCATAATGTTGATCTCCTTTTGATACATTTTAAAGATTTAGGATTCTCTGTATGGATAAATTGCGGCGACTTAAATGCGCTTCTGTCTGCTGGTTCGGAGCCGCGCTTTAGAACCCAATATGTTTGCGGACGTATTCGCGCGCCATCTTTGCGTAATCGAGCGGATTTGCCTTTGCAGGATCCTGCTCGGCCTCTACGACCAGCCAGCCTTCGTAATGGTATTCATCAAGCAGTTTAAAGACGGTCGGGAAATCGACGCAGCCCTCGGGGTCACCCGGTACGGTGAATACGCCTTCGGGGATGGAACGCAGGAAGCTCTTGTTTTCTGCATAGCATTTGTCCATTGCGGGTTTGCGGACATTCTTGAGATGGACATGGCCGATGCGGTCGTGATGCTTCTTCAAAATCGCAATCGGATCCTCGCCGGAGAAGGTCAGATGGCCGGTATCATAAATCATGCTGACATATTTCGGGTCGGTCATCGACAGCATCCGGTCGATCTCCGAGGTCGTCTGTACCGTAGTGGTCATATGGTGGTGGTAGACGATCTTCATGCCTTCTTCTGCAGCGATTCGGCCAAGATGATTCAGGCCCTTGGTGAGCACCTCCCATTCGTCGTCGTTCAGAACCTTTTTGCGGGACAGCGGGGTATTCCACTGATGCTGGATGGAAAAGCTCTGGTCGGAGGTATTGATTACGGTTGCGCCGATTGCCTTCAGGAAATTCATATGATCGACAAATGCGCGCTCGTTCCACCACATTGGCTGCTCATTCAGATAGGTGCTGATCCAGGCGGTGATCGCCGAGATGCCGCGCCGCCCAAATTCCTTGTTCAGAATAGCCGGGTCACGGGGATACTGGCAGCCGATCTCGGTACCTACATAACCGGTCAGCGCGATTTCGCTGATGGTTTGGAGGAAGCTGTTTTCAGCCCCCATCTCCGGCATATCGTCTTCTGTCCAGGCAATGGGAGCGATCCCGATTTTTACTTTGTTTTTGTCCAGCATAATTCTGTACTTCCTTTCGTTTGTTTACCGCTGTCTGTCCGGGGCTTTCGCCCCGGGCAGCGGGAAGATTATGAAAAAGAAAATGAAAAAGAGAGTTAGCGAAGAGAATTCTGATTGATCTTGATTCTATTATCGCAGATTGCGGCCCAAAGGTCTTCTAATATCTGGTTTTTCTTTTTTGAAAAGTCAAAAGCGTTTTTAGTTGGAAATTTGTTGCTGAAAACAGATTTCTCTCTTGATTTTTGCGTTTATTTGATAAGATTTGTTAGGAATCATTTTGAGGGGGGAAACCGCTTGCGTCCCGGAGGCGGGCTTATAACTTCTGAATTTCTGTCTTTTGTTGTTTTTGTATGATAGGAAAGGGGAATTAAGGAATCAGTCATGCAAATCGCACAAAGTGGAAACGCCCGCAAAGCGGGCGTTTCCAGAGAAGCCGGGGGAAGCTGGCGGCGCAGTTGTTTCAAATGGAAGCCTGCCGGTACGGGCAGGAGGGAAAGGGGGGAGCAGTAGGTTGTCCGAAAGGGCTTCGCGTCTCTCATCGTTTCAAAAAATGGAGTCCCGGTTTAGGGACTCCATCTCAAGGGGGTATCTATGCGGCGGTAAAGGGGGAGATCCGCCCTTTCCGTTCCGCGTGCTTTTGGATTGCCGCAGGTTTTTCGCCGGCAATTCTGTTGGCAAGGCCCATTGCCGGCCGCTGCCGTTGAGGTTTGAACCGCCGGCGTTTTTCAGGATTTCAAACAAGCCCTAGGTGCATGACTTCTTTTCGTCGGTTGGATTGGGGAATGGGCGGATGGTTTTACAATGTGGCAGGGGACGTGAAGGGATTGGTATGGTTGCTTTGAATCATGCAGTTTCAGGGAAACGGGTAATTCAGAGGCTGAGGGCAGCGCTCCCGAAACAGGGTTTCAGGAGCGCTGCCCTCAAGATAGATACAGGTCGACGTCTTCGACGGTCAGAAACGGGTGCAGCGCAATATTGATTGCATAGCCAATGACTCGCGCTACATCGGAGACCTCCCGGTCGATATCCCGGCTGGTGACCAGTACCGGCTGCGCCAGGTCGTCCAGGGCCTCACAGCCGCTGACGCCTGCTTGCGAACAGATCTCGTGCGCAATTGTCGCACCGTCCACTACGGTCGGTACGCCGACTGCGAGGACCGGTACCCCAAGCGTCCGCTGGGATAGCTCGCTTCGAGCGTTTCCAACGCCTGAGCCCGGGATGATGCCAGTGTCGGTGACCTGGATCGTCCGCGACAGGTTGGACAGGCGTCCGGTTGCGAGCGCGTCCACCACAATGACTGCCGCCGGTGCAACGGCTTCCCGCAGGCCGTGCAGCAGCTCGCCGGTTTCTACGCCGGTTTGCCCCAATACGCCTGGCGCAACGGCTGAGACCGCCCGCCAGCCAGCGAAATGCTCGGGGACATGAGAGACAAGGTGTCTTGTTGCAATGATATGGTCGGCAGCCAGCGGGCCGACTGCATCCGGTGTGATAGACCGGTTGCCCAGTCCGGTGACGAGTACTGCGCCCTCCTCCGCAGGGGCCAGAAGTTCGCGCAGAAGCTGTGCCAGCGCGTGGCAGGCCCGAGGGAACGCGTCTTCCTCCCGGCGAATGAGCGCGCCCAGTTCCAGGGTCGCATAGACGCCGCAGGGCTTGCCGAGCGCCTGCGCGACTTCTTCAGTATGAATCACCAGTTTCGTGATCGAAAAACCTTCGGTTTCTTCCTCTGTGCGTGTGAATCCGCGCATTTTTTTTGCGGCCTGCTTCCCCTCGTCATAATCCAGTGCTTCGACTGCAAGATCGGTTCGATATCCCATTTTGATCTTCCTTTCCGGGCGTGCCGCCCGATTCCTTTTGCCTTGCTATTTTCTGCGGAATCGGCTGTGCTATGCGGCCCTGTCCCGGGCAACAGTTCTACAGGAAACGACATACCCGCCCCCTTCCGGATCGGGAAGAAAGGGCGCGGCGCTTTTGCGGGCAAAGATAGGCGGGCTGCGTGAACAGCTGTACGGTCCGTCCGATGCGCTGCTACCGCTCTACCCCTTCCCGGGCGGCGACGCCCCGCTGATATGGGTGACGGAGATTGTGTATTTCGGAAAGATAGTCGGCTGCCGCACGAAGCGCGTTGCTCGGTGCGCGTCCCGTCATGACAACCTCAAGGCCGGCCGGTTTCGTGTGCAGGAAGTGTAGAACCTCCTCCTCCTGGAGAAAACCGCACGAGAGTGCCGCGCAGATCTCATCAAGGATCAGCAGGCCCGGACTCTGTGCCTGTGCAGCAGCCTCGTGGAACAGCTGTTTGAGAGCGCTTCCGGTTTCTGCACACTCGCATACATCCATTTGAAACGAAAATTTTCCGCATGGGTTCGCCGAAAGGACCGTTACATTGGGCAGCGTCCGGAGAATCCGGCATTCTCCGGAGGAGCCGTCCTTTAAAAATTGTGCAATGACGACTGGCAGGCCGTGTCCTGCGGCCCGCAGCGCCAGCCCCATCGCGGAAGTCGTTTTCCCTTTTCCATCTCCACAATATATGTGAATTAACCCGGATTCGACTTGCTTGTGCCAGAGCGGGTATACTGCATAAGGCTCGATTAAGAACGGCCAATGCGTCCAATGCCGTGTGAAACGCTGCCGTTTTCCCCCGGCATTCCACCAGAGGCATAAAGCGCGCGGTGCTGCGCGGCACGTTGCCGGCGGTTTTGTATCTGAGTATATCCTGATTCACGCTGTCCTGCAAGCACGAAAGGTATTTTTGATACAATGCTTCAAGTTTTGGTCAATCTGATACAAATGCTGTCACAAGCTGTCCG
>CANPPM010000215.1 GCA_947575935.1 uncultured Butyricicoccus sp.
TATGACAGAGAGCCGTTCTGAAAGCTATAAGGCTGCAGGCGTAGATGTAACTGCAGGATATGAGGCTGTTAAGCTGATGAAGCCTCACGTGGAATCGACCTTTACAGCGGGTGTGATCGGCTCGTTGGGCGGTTTTGGCGGATTATTCAAGCCTCCGGTTGCGGGGATGAAGGAGCCGATTCTTGTTTCCGGGACAGATGGCGTAGGGACCAAGTTAAAGCTGGCGTTCTTAATGGATAAGCATGACACCATCGGCATTGATGCGGTGGCAATGTGTGTTAATGATATTGCTTGCTGTGGCGCCTCGCCGATGTTTTTTCTTGATTATATCGCGGTCGGAAAGAATTACCCGGATAAAATTGCCAAGATTGTTATGGGGATTGCAGAGGGATGCCGTCAGGCAGGTTGTGCGCTGATTGGCGGCGAAACTGCTGAAATGCCTGGTTTTTATCCAGAAAATGAATATGATGTTGCGGGATTTTCGGTTGGTATTGTTGACCGGGAAAAAATGATCGACGGTTCCGGGCTTGTACCGGGCGATGTGTTGATTGGCGTGGCATCTTCTGGCGTGCATTCTAACGGGTATTCATTGGTGCGAAAAACGCTTGGAATTAACGAGAAATCGATTCGGAAATACATTGACGAATTTGGAAAGACGTTGGGGGAAGAACTGTTGACCCCGACAAAGATTTATGTAAAGGCTATTCAGAGCATGCTGGCTTGCTGTAAGGTTAAGGCAATCAGTCATATCACCGGAGGCGGCTTTTTTGAAAATATTCCACGCATGTTGGGTGAGGGAATCTGTGCCGACATTGAAAAAGCAGCGGCGCCAGTACCGGCAATTTTTAATCTGATTGCAAAAACCGGAAGAATCCCGGAGCGTGATATGTACAACACCTTCAATATGGGCGTGGGATTGGTTGTAGCGGTCGCTCAAGAGGATACAGAAAAGGCGCTTGCAGCAATTGCGGCAGCGGGCGAAATTGGATATATCATTGGCGCGTGTAAAGCTGGCGAAAAGGGTATTGAGCTCCGCTGAATGCGAATTAAGGGTAAAGGAACGATTCTATCATGGTAAAAATCGCAGTCATGGTTTCGGGCGGCGGAACCAATCTTCAAGCGCTGATTGACGCAGAGCGGCGTGGAGAACTGAAAAACGGTGAGCTTTCGGCAGTGATTTCGTCGAATGCGGACGCATATGCGCTTAAGCGCGCAAATCGCGCGTTTATACCGAGCTATGTACTGCGCCGTCACGATTTTGGATCTACAGAAGCCTATGGACAAGCTTTGGCAGAAATGTTGGAACAGCTGGACATTGGGTTGGTTGTGCTTGCCGGTTTTATGACTGTGCTTTCATCAGACTTTTGCCGCCGGTTTGAGGGACGGATCATGAATATTCATCCTTCGTTGATTCCGTCTTTTTGTGGTCCGGGGTTCTATGGTCTGCATGTGCATGAAGCTGCGTTGGCCAAAGGGGTTAAAGTAACCGGGGCAACTGTTCATTTTGTCTCAGAGGTTGTAGATGGTGGTGCAATTATTCTGCAGAAGGCGGTTGCGGTTCAGCAGGATGATACACCGGAGGTACTGCAGAAGCGTGTAATGCAGGAAGCAGAATGGAAGCTTCTGCCCCATGCAGTATCTCTTTTCTGCGAAGGAAGGCTGCAAATAGAAGGGGAACGGGTTAAGATATTGTAATGGGGCTTAGAAGCTTGTGACGTTCTATTGAGGTATATTCTGTCGGGGGCGATTAAATCGCACTTTGATTCATATGGAATATGTGCAGCGGTGGATTATTATTGTTGGCAGGTACAGCATAGATGCGATATAGAAAGGAATTATAGTATGAAGCTACAACGGATGGAGGACATTCTGTCTGGGCATGCCTATCCGGGGCGGGGTATTCTGTTGGGATGCTCTGCAGATGGCCGGAAGGCGGTCGCCGCATATTTTATCATGGGACGTAGCGAAAACAGTCGAAATCGTGTGTTCGAAAAGACGGATGATGGGATCCGTACCCGCGCCTTTGATGAATCAAAGATGACAGATCCTTCACTGATCATCTATCATCCTGTGCGCCGGGTCGGTCAATGCATGATTGTAACCAATGGTGATCAGACGGATACCATTCGTGATTTTTTGGACAAAGGGGAATGCTATGTCTGTGCGCTTCGTTCCCGCTGTTATGAACCAGATCCGCCCAATTATACGCCTCGGATTTCGGGCATATTGCTGAAGGACGGCGGCTATAAGCTGTCTATTTTAAAATCAGCAGATGGTGATCCGGCGTGCAGCCATCGCTTTTTCTACGAGTATGATAAGCCGGTTGCTGGACAGGGGCATTTCATCCATACGTATCAGGATAATTTGGAGCCGCTGCCATCCTTTGAAGGGGAACCCCGACGAGTCGTTTGTGATGCGCCGGATGCACAAGCTTTTGCAGAACAGCTTTGGAAGCATTTGAACGCTGATAATAAAGTGTCGCTTTATGTCTGCTACGCAGGTCTGGAGGATGACACGCTTGATGAAGTGATCATCAATAAACACGCCTGAAAGGAGCGGAACAATGAAGGAATTAGAATTGAAATACGGTTGCAACCCAAACCAGAAGCCCTCCCGCATTTACATGAAAGAGGGGGAACTCCCGATTACAGTCCTCAACGGAAAGCCGGGGTATATTAACTTTCTTGATGCGTTCAATTCGTGGCAGTTAGTGCGTGAACTGAAAGCGGCGACTGGGTGGGCAAGTGCAGCATCCTTTAAGCATGTATCTCCGGCTGGCGCAGCGTTGGGATATCCTTTAACTGAGACTGAAAAGGCAATGTACTTTACAGGAACTAACGAGACGCTTTCCAGCATTGCCTGCGCTTATGTGCGGGCACGCGGCGCCGATCGGCTTTGCTCGTACGGGGATTGGGTTGCACTTTCTGATCCATGTGATGCAGATGTGGCGCGTCTGCTGGCTGCCGAGGTCTCAGATGGGATTATTGCACCGTCGTACAGTGAGGAAGCCCTTGCGATTTTGAAAACAAAGCGTAAGGGTGGATACAATGTTATTCAGATCAATCCGGCGTACGAACCCGCTCCCGTTGAATGTCGTGATATTTTTGGTATTACATTTGAGCAAGGGCATAACGATTTGCAGATTCACGAGGGCTTACTGAATCACCTGGTGACCAAGAACAAGGAGTTGCCGGAATTCGCAAAAACGGATATGATGGTCGCGTTAATAACTTTAAAATACACGCAGTCGAATTCTGTTTGCTATGTGAAAAATGGCCAGACCATCGGGGTTGGCGCAGGGCAGCAGAGCCGAATCCATTGCACCCGTTTGGCCGGACAGAAGGCGGATCATTGGTTCTTGCGGCAGCATCCCAAGGTAATGGGGCTGCAGTTTGTCGATAATATCCGCCGCGCCGACCGGGATAATGCGATTGACGTTTATATCTCAGAGGAATATGAGGATGTTTTGGCTGACGGCGCATGGCAATCGGTCTTTAAGATGCGTCCTGCGCCGCTGACGCCAGAGGAAAAGCGGGCCTGGATTGCAAAGCAGTCTGGGGTCACTGTAGGTTCGGACGCGTTTTTCCCGTTTGGAGATAATGTGGAACGGGCTAAAAAATCCGGTGTACAGTTTATCGTACAGCCTGGCGGGTCAATTCGTGATGACCATGTGATTGATACTGCGGATAAATATGGCATGGTAATGGCCTTTACAGGCATACGTCTGTTTCATCATTAAGCAGTTGCAGGGGACGCACGATTTACTCATATTGGTTTGGGGTTCTCTGTTTATCTGCTTATGATTATCCAGGAGGTTTTTGGGGATGAAGGTATTTGTAATTGGCTCAGGTGGGCGCGAACATGCAATTTGTGCGGCGCTTGCCAAGAGCTCTAAGGTGGATCATATTTGGTGCGCTCCTGGGAATGGAGGCATCGCATCTATAGCTGAGTGTGTGCCGATCAGTGCAACGGATCTTGATGGTGTTGTTAAGTTTGCACGGGAAAATCGGCCGGATTTTGTGATGGTTGCGCCTGATGATCCATTAGCAATGGGGATGGTGGACGCGTTGGAGTCTGCTGGTATTCGTGCATTTGGACCAAAAGCAAATGCAGCTGTGATTGAGGGCTCAAAATCCTTCGCAAAGGAATTGATGAAAAAATACGGTATTCCAACGGCGGAGTATGCCGTATTTGAGGATTCTGCTGCTGCCGTTGCATATATCAAAGAGAAAGGCGCGCCAATTGTTGTAAAAGCGGATGGCCTTGCGCTTGGAAAAGGTGTAACTGTTGCAATGAGTGAGGAGGAAGCAATTGCAGCTGTTCAGGATGCGATTGATGGAGGCAGTTTTGGGAAAGCTGGGGCGCGTGTTGTCATTGAAGAATATCTCACAGGCCCTGAGGTGTCCGTGCTGGCGTTTGTGGATGGCAAATCGCTGAAAACCATGCCTTCTGCCCAGGATCACAAACGTGCTTACGATCATGATGAGGGACCTAATACAGGGGGCATGGGTGCATTCTCTCCCTCGCGGTTTTATACAGATGAGATCGCGGATATGTGTATGAAGAAGATTTTCAAGCCTACAGTGGCAGCTATGGCTGAAGAGGGGCGTCCTTTCCGTGGGGTGCTTTACTTTGGGCTGATGCTGACAGAAAAGGGGCCATATGTGATTGAATATAATGCGCGGTTTGGAGATCCGGAAACACAAGCTGTTCTATCCCGTTTGGATAGTGATCTTTATGATATTTTTAATGCTGTGATTGACGGGCGATTGGATGAAATTGAAATCCGATGGAAGGAAGACGCAGCATGCTGTGTGGTTATGGCATCAGGAGGATATCCCAAAAGCTATGAAAAGGGAAAGCCCATTACAGGATTAGATCAAGTACAGGATTCCTTCGTATTTCATGCGGGCACAGCATGGAGGGACGGTATGCTTG